>JAUSEK010000019.1 GCA_030650275.1 Candidatus Omnitrophota bacterium
ACCAACACCCAGGGCCCGTTGTATCTGCTCGTCGATTGGGACAAGTCGTCGGTGATCTGGGGTAATTATGCCCTCGATTTTAAAGATACGGAATTCGCCGCGTTTAGCCGCACGTTCTACGGCGGTAAGATCGATTATCAGTCGCTGGCCACCAATCCTTATGGCGATGCGCGCACCAAGGTGCTGGTTTTCCATGCCGAGATCCAGCAAAGGCCGTCGCATAATGAATTTTTGGGCACGGGCGGGTCGCTGTATTTCCTTAAACACAAGGAGATCATCCAGGGCAGCGACAAGATCCGTTTGGAGGTGAGGGACAGGGTCACGGGTCTTCCCATCGGCAGCAAGGTCATGAAAAACGGCGCGGACTATGAACTCGACGAGGGCGAAGGCAGGATCCTGTTCTGGCAGCCGGTCTCCATGATCGTCAAGGCGGAGTCCATCGTCTCTGACGGGCTTTTGGAAGGCAATCCTGTTTACGTGGTCACGGATTATGAATACGCGGTCAAGGACAAACTGACTGAATCCAGCGAGGGTGGGCGCGTCGCTCAAGCCGTGGGGGACAATGTTGTTGTGGGCGGCACCTATGTCAGGGAAACCCAGGCCGATAAGAATTATGAATTAAAAGGCGCGGACGTGACCGTCCATCTCGGGCCTGACGCGACCGTGAAAGCCGAGACCGCGCAGACCAGCGCGTCGAGCACCAGTTCATTCGTTTCCACCGACGGCGGCATCACGTTCACGACATTGTCCACGGGCAACCTGGAAACCGGTTTGGCCTACGGCATCAAGGGCGACGCGCGCCTCTTTGACCGGCTGGGCTTAAGCAGTTATTACAAATGGATCAGCAATGACTTTGCCACGACGGATTCCAGTTCACAGCAGGGCAAAGAATTGACCGGCATGACATTGACCTTTGACCTGACGCCGGTGACGCGTTTGACCGCCCGTCGGGACATCCAGCGGCTTATGCAAAACAGCAACTTGCAGACCCAGGCGCAGGTCGGGGCCACGGAAACATCGACGACCATGGTGCAGATCGTGCATGAGGCCCAGCGCTTGAAACTGACCGGCGAATACCAGTTGACGCAGGTCAGAGAAAAGAAAGACGGGTTTGAAACAGCCACTAATCAGGAGCAGGCCGTTGTCGCGGGTAAGGCTGAATATTCGCTCACCGACCGCGTTGATGTGTTCTTGACCCAGCAGCTGGATATCAAGGACGCGTCCAAAGCCGTGACCACCGCCGGAGCGCAGGCGCGCCTCACGGACAAACTCACGCTGCGCGGCCAGGAGGCCTTCAGCAAGGAAGGCACGGCCATCAGCGCGGGACTGACGGCCAATGTGACAGAGAAGCTGGCCCTTTCCTCCGATTATACGATCGCCCGCATGAACACAGGGGGAGTTGACAGGACCATGACCATCGGCGCCGAGCAGAAGGTCAATGACAATATTTTTGCCTCCGGTTCAGTCGCAATGACGGAGTCCTCGACGGGGGACAAAACCACAACCGGTTCTCTGGGGACAAAGATGAAATTGTCCGACGCCACATCATTGCAAGCGGCCATCGGCCAGACCCAGGCGGGCGGGGCCCAAGCCAAGAACGTGGCCTCTTTGCAGGCGACCACCCAGGTGGACAAGGATTCAACGCTGTCCACCGCCTATCAGGTCAGCGGTGATGCCGCGACGGGGCAGACCAAGTCCCTCATCGTGGATGCCAGCCGCAAAGTGGATGACAAGACCTCCAGTTCTTCCAAGATGCAGGTGGATGAGGGCGCCGCGGGAGGCAAAACCACGACGCTGTCCTTCACCGATACCACAAAGATCAATGACCAGTTGCAGGCCGTGTCCGAGCGCACCTTCGGGATCGGGACCACCGGCATACAGCAGAATGCCAAATATGCCATCGTCCGCGACAAAGACGGCAAGAAACTGGAAGGCAGTTTGACCCGCCAGCTTTCCCAGGACCAGACCGCCGTCACGCAATCGAATATTTTCGGCCTGTCGGGCGACGTCAACGACAGGGTGGCTTTGCTGGGCACCATTGAAAAAGGCCGTGTCCAGAACCTCGACGGGACGAGCACCAACCGCAGTGCGTTCACGCTGGGTACGGGATACGTGCTCAAGGACGTTGAAACGGCCGTCGAGCGCCTGACGAATTCCGCCAAGGTCGAACTGCGCCTGGACAATGGCGTTGAAAACAAACGCCAGTTTGTTTTTTATAACGCCCTGGAGGGCAAGCTCACGGACAATCTCTCGGCGTCCGCCAAACTCCAGTATGACATCACCCAAAACATGACCACCAGGCAGGTTGAGGCCAGGCACAAGGAAATTATCCTCGGCACCGCGTACCGGCCCGTTAATTTTGACCGGTTGAACCTCATCGCCCAATATACGTATAAGGAAAATGTCGGCCCGTCGGGGCAGGTGAACGAGGCCGCCACGGATGTGACAGCCACCCGCGCGCAGGTTTTCTCCGGCGAAGCGGTGTATGATGTGGACGAGAACTGGCAGTTGGCCGAGAAATTCGCCCTGCGCATCAACGAGGAGAAGGTCACCGGTTTTGAGTTCAACAAGACGCACACCTGGCTTATGATCCACCGCATCAATTACCGCGTGGACCGCAACTGGCAGGTCAGCGGCGAATACAGGCGGCTGACGCAGGCGGAGGCGAAGGACAGCAAGCAGGGCTTCCTGCTGGAAGCCACCCGCAACATCAACGACAACGCCCAGTTGGGGATCGGGTGGAACTTCACCAATTTCAGCGACGATCTGACGTCGCTGAGTTATACATCCCAGGGGCCGTTCTTGCGCATGACCGGCAAGATGTATGACCGCACGCCGCAAGAAAAAGCGCGCGCCCGCGCCAAGTGGCTGGATGACCGGATCACGGAGTGGTCGTGGATCATGGTCAAAAAGGAATTGGCCAAACCCGGCAGCAAGGTCACCGCGGAACTCAATAATATGTTCGTCCTGGCCCAACAGGCGCAGAAAGCCGGCCGTTATGAGGAATCCAGACAGATCTATAAAGATGTGATCATGGCCGGACAGATGATGTTTGATGAGGCCTCGCAGTATATCCGTTCCAAGATCGCTTTTGAGGAGAAATTGGAGGAATACAACAAGGCCGCGCAGGAGTATTTCAAAGGCGGCGAATATATCAAGGCCCGTAAATTATGGGAGAAAATAGTGGAAGACGCCCAAAAGCGTGTGATACAATAATTAAAATTATGCGTTTTATCTCTATATTATTTTTTATAAGTATCGGCCATTTTGTATGGGCCGAGGAGCCGCGCTCTGCTTTGGACAATACCCCTTCTGTGGAGACCGCGGCGGTCCCGGCTTCCAAGGCCGCAACTCCCGGAATAACTCCTGGCGCATCCGCCCCTGCCATCCAGGAACAGGCTCCGTCCAGTTACGTTTACGATCTTAAGAAACTCATCATCCAGTCCCGCGAAAATATCAAGCGCGTCAACGCAAAGATCAAAGACCAGGCCGTCATCAAGCGCAACCAGAAGCGTGAAGAACGGGCCAGGGAATATTATCAGCGCGGGATGCAATTGACCGACGAGGGAAAACTCGACGAAGCGCGTGAGTATTTTGAAAAGGCCGTGCGCATCACCGATCATCCTGAAATGATCGGCTATATTAAGGAAAGCGAACGGCGGTTGAAACTGCAGGAACAGGCGATCAAGCACCAAGAGGTGCAGTACCTCAAACAGGAACAACAGGACGAGCGTTCCAAACAGGAGGACGCCCAGAACGCCTACCGGGAGGCCGTGGCCCTTTATAAAGAGAAAAAATATCAAGCCGCCAAAGACCAGTTTGAACATATTGATGCGCTGCTGCCCGATTACAAGGCCGTGCGCAGTTATCTGCGCATCCTGGACCAGGACATCATTGGGCAGGAAGCCCTGAATATCAAACAACAAAAGGTGGAGATCGAGCGCCAGAACAAGGAAGCCGAGATCGCCCGTGCGCGCGAGAAGGAGGTCTGGCGCCAGGAGATCGACCGCAAGGAAAAGGAACGCAAAGTCCAGGTCAACCAGCAGGCCGACAAGGTCTATAACGAAGCCGTCGCGCTTTATAAGGACAGGAAGTTTGCCGCGGCCAAAGAGAAATTTCAGGAAGTCGAATGGGTGGTCCCTGATTACAAGGCCGGCCGGAATTATTTAAAGAACATTGATAAGGACATTGCCGACGAAGAAAAACGAACGGCTGTGCAGAGAGAAAAGGACCTGGAAAAACAGAAGTGGGAAGAAGAGGTCGCGCGCAAGAAAGAAGAGACCCAGCTCAAAGAGATCGAGGGGCAAAGGGAGAAAGAGCACCGCAAGCAGTTGGAAGAAGAGGCCCAGTTTGTTTATCAGGCAGCCCTGACATTATTTGACAAGGGGCTTTTGGACGAGGCTTTGGAGAAATTCAATGACATTGAGAAAACAGCGCCCGGTTTTAAGTCAACGCGTATTTATATCGCCAAGGTCGCGCAATTGAAAGAGAAGGAAAAACGGCGTCAGGACGAAGCGGCGGCCCAACAGGCACGTCAGAAGGTCCTCACCGATGAGAAAGCCAAACGGGACGCCGAAGAAGCCCAGCGCCGTCAATCGGCCCAGGACAAGGCGGCGAAAGAGAAGAAGGACCACGAAGCGCCTTTGGCGAAAAAACGCGCTGAATTGGAAGAGACCAGACGCCGCACACAGGAGGCCCAGCGGTCGTATGATGAGGGTATTGCTTTATACCGTCAAAAACAATTTTTGCCTGCGAAAGAAAAATTTATGGCCGTGGCCAAAATTTTTCCGGATTTCAAGGACGCCAAAGAATATCTGAAGAAATCAGACGCGCAAGCTGTTGTCATTGTCTTACAACCGCCTCCCAAGCCGGCACGGCCTCCCAAGCCGGTACAGGTTCCCAAGCCCCAGCAGAATGCATCCAAAGAAGAACAGATGAAAGAGGCCCGGACCATCGCGGAATTGGCCCAGAGGTCCGCGGCGTTATATAAACAGATCTCCGCTTTGACCAGTGACCGCTATACCGTTACTGCCAAACGTAAACTATCCAAGGTGGAAGACGTTTTAAACGGCCTTAAAGCGCAGAAAGAACATTTGTTGCGCCAGATGCGTGAGGAAGAAGAGCGCGCCCATCGCGCCCAGGTCGCGCAAGTGTA
Source organism: Candidatus Omnitrophota bacterium (assembly GCA_030650275.1). Taxonomy (NCBI): domain Bacteria; kingdom Pseudomonadati; phylum Candidatus Omnitrophota; species Candidatus Omnitrophota bacterium. Next base: position 5,156 of record JAUSEK010000019.1, read on the forward strand.
CGATGAGGGCATCGTTGCTTTGAGGAACCATGATTTTGACGGGGCCAGGACCAAATTCCTGGAATTGGAAAATACGTCGCCGGATTACAAGGCCACCCGTTCGTATTTGCAGCGGATCGAACAGGACAGGGAGCGCGCCGGACAGCAGGCGGTCCTGGAACGCACCCGGGCGGAAGAGACGCGTGCCAAGGAACTTGAGGAAAAACAACGGCGGGAAGAAACCGCGCGCGCGGCCGCTGAAGAAGACCGCAAACGCCAGTTGCGTCAGGCGCAGGAAGAAGAGATCCGTGGTTTTGCGGAGAAGGCCGCCATCCTTAATGATGATATCCTTAGGCTTGCCAAGGAACACAATTTTGACGAGGCCAAGGCCAAATTTGAAGAATTAGAGAAAGTGGTGGTTTCTTTAAAAGCCACCAAGGAAGCCATGGAATCAGGCCAGGCCAAAGAACAAGAAGCAAAGAAGCTGGCCCAGGACACACACCAGCTCAAAGAGACCCGGAAAACCGCGCGGGAAAAAGAACAGGCGCGTCAGAAAAAATTGATCAATGCCCTTGAGGTCCAGAAGAAAGAGATGGAAGGCCAGCGTCGGCAGGAGCGTTTGAATCCGAAGGAAGAGCTGACCCCCAAAGAGAGCCAGGAACGGATCGATCTTTCCAATAAGCGCAAGAAATATTTGGAGCGGGAAGAACAGCGCAAGCAGGAAATGGAGCGCCGCCGTCAGGAAGCCGAACGCCTGGAGCGCGAACGTCAGGGGAGGTCTTCGGATGCCCCCAAAGCCGGTCAGATGCAAAAGAAACTGGAGGCCGAACGCGCCGTTTTGCGCAAACAGCTGGAAGACGGGGTGGAGGCCTTATACCAGGAAGCCATAGTTTTGTATAAAGCGGGCAAATACATCGACGCTATCGAGAGATTCAATGATGTGCAGGATATTATCCCTGATTACAAACAATCCAAAGACCTTATGAAAAAAGCCATACAATTTTCAGTAAAGCCCCAGGAAAATATTCCCGGCGTGTCCCGCAATAAAGCCGTCAAAAACGCCCTCGACCGTTTCGAACCCAATGTCCGTTAATCGGCTTGGAGCTGAACAAAGTCCGTATCTGCTCCAGCACTCTAATAACCCGGTGTTCTGGTATCCATGGGGCCCGCAGGCCTTTGCCGCGGCTGTTGGCGCGGACAAGCCCATCCTTTTATCCATCGGATATTCCACCTGCCATTGGTGCCATGTCATGGCGCATGAGTCCTTTGAAAATGAAGATATCGCGAATGTCCTCAATGACCATTTTATAGCGGTCAAGGTGGACCGCGAAGAGCGGCCGGATGTGGACCATGTGTATATGGCGGCCGTTGTTGCCATGACCGGACAGGGCGGATGGCCGCTGACGGTATTTTTGACCCCCGACGGGAAACCATTTTACGGGGGCACGTATTTTCCTCCTTATGCCCAAAGCGGGTCACAGGGGTTTAAAGATATCCTGCTGTCCGTTGCCGATGCCTGGCGCAACAACCGTGAGGGCATCTTATCGTCTTCGGATGAGATCACACGATCGTTGAACGTAGGGGCACGGCATGCCGTGCCCCTACAGGATGAATTATCGGGATCGGTACTGGATGCGGCATTCCGCCAGATGTCCGCCCATTTTGACGCGGCCAACGGCGGTTTCGGTTCCAGCCCCAAATTTCCCATGCCGCACGGACTTGGGTTCTTATTGCGCCATCATCACCGCACTAAGGATCAAAAGGCGCTGGTCATGGTCGAACAGACGCTCGCGGCCATGGCCCGCGGCGGGATCTGGGACCATATCGGTTTCGGTTTTCATCGTTATTCGACGGATGCCCGATGGCATGTCCCGCATTTTGAGAAAATGCTTTATGACCAGGCCCTTTTGGCCCGCGTTTATCTGGAGGCGTTCCAGGTCACGGGTCAAAAAACATACGCTGATATTGCCGAAAATATTTTTACTTATGTTTTAAGGGACATGCGTCAGCCCGAAGGCGGTTTTTATTGCGCTGAAGATGCAGATAGCCCTGTAGGGGCGATTCCTGCCTGCCGGCAGGCAGGAATAATCGCCCATACAATCAATAAGGAAGGCGCATTCTACGTCTGGACCCACAAAGAGATCATTGAAATTCTGGGCCCCAAAGAGGCAGATGCATTTTGCGCGTGGTATGGCGTCAAGCCCGACGGCAACGCGGCCTTCGATCCCCACGGTGAGTTTGTCGGCAAGAATATTCTTTTTCTTTCCAAAGATCCCGAGGATGAACACATGGCGACCCTTTGCCGTCAACAGCTGTTTGAACGTCGGCAGACGCGTCCGCGGCCGCATTTGGATGATAAGGTCATCGTTGACTGGAACGGGCTTATGATCTCTGCTCTGGCTTTCGGCGGGCGCGTTTTGGGCAAAGAGCGATACGTGGATGCTGCCCGGGCAGCTGCTGATTTCATTTTATCCCATCTCGTGGATGATGGACGGCTTGTCCATCGCTGGAGACAGGGACAGGCGGGGATCCCGGCCACGCTGGAGGACTATGCGTTTTTTATGACAGGTCTCATTGACTTGTATGAGGCGTCTTTTGAGGGAAAATATCTGGAGCAAGCCAGACGTTTGGCCCGTGTGATGCAGGAATTGTTTGAAGATGATGTTAACGGCGGTTTTTACATGACCGCCCGCGATGCCCAAACCCTGATCACGCGGCCCAAAGAGATCTACGACGGGGCCATCCCGTCGGGTAATTCAGCGTCGGCGCTGGCCTTGCTGCGTTTGCACGCGTTGACCGGCGAAGAGGGGTTTTACGCAAGCGCATCGCGCATCTTCGCGTGTTTTTCCGGCGCTATCAGCCAGGCGCCGTCTGCTTACACACTGGCCCTGTGCGCTTATGATTTTTACCGCGAGGGAGCGACACAGGTGGTGTTGTCAGGGCCGCCCGGCGAAGCCATTGCCAAAATGACGAAAGTGTTGTATAAACATTTTGTTCCAAATAAGTCCGTGGTTCACGAAGCAGGGGCGCCAAGGGTCATGGTACGCGTTTGTAAAGGAAGGACATGCCTGACCCCGACGGACGATCCCGCGGTCCTGGAACGCCAGATCGGAGATGTTCATGAAGGCCGTTAAATTTTTTTTTCTTGCCTTAGGGATCCTTTTCGTTGTCGTTGCCATTGCCGCGTTCATTTTTATCAAAACATTCAATGTGAATACGTATTTGCCCCAGATCACCAAAGCCGCCTCCGACGCCTTGGGGCGCGAGGTGAGCATCGCCGCCGCAGGCCTCGATTTTTCCTGGCAGGGGATCGCCGTGGATGTTTTTGACATCCGCGTGGCCGGAGAGCCTTCCATTGAGGCGGGCAAAGCCAGCGTGCAGATGGGGCTCATGCCGCTCTTAAGACAGCGCAAGGTCCATGTCACTCATATCATTATTTCAGACATCAGGGTCAATGCCGGTGATGCACAGACACCTTTGGACATACGGATCCCGAAGCTGGAGGCCCATGTCAATGACCTGTCTTTGGATGCCCCTTTGCCTGTCAGCGGGGAGGCGTTCTTTACCGACGGCCGTCTGGAGAATTTCAATGTCCTTAAGGCCGTGCTGGGTCGTATCAATGTCATTCCCGGCTTGGGAGAACAGATCGAGGGTTTGTTGTCGGAAACGCTCAGGGAAAAATTAGGGGGCGATACCACCGCCCTGGATAGGGTGCGGGTAAAATTCACGCTCCGCCAGGGGCAAATTTTGATCGATGATGCCGTGGTCCAATCCCCGCTCTTCGAGGCCGGGATCAAAGGCACGGCCGGTTTTGACGGGAACGTCAGCATGGATGTGTCTTTTTATGCGGCCAAGGACCTGTCGCAGGAGATCACGCGTTTCATTACACCGCTTCAGGGCATTCTGGACCAGGACGGGCGTTTATATGTTCCCGGCAAACTCATCGGTCAGGCGCCGAAGGTCCGTTATGTTCCGAACGCCGGCTATCTGGCCAAAAAGATCGTGACCGGCGAGGGGATCAAGCAGATCAGCCAACAGTTGGAGAAAGTGCTGGATAAGAACCCCGAAGTCAAAGAGATCCTCAACAGTGTCCTTAACGGTATTTTTAAATGACCATGACGGGTAAGACAAAATTCAGCGGGGCCGTCGTTGTCGTGGTCATTTTAGCCATGGCGATCGCGTATTATCTGGTTTTTCGTCACGCTGTAATTAAGTAGCCACCTATTATGGGGACACCCACCGTAACCTTAATTAAAGCGGGGACATGGCCGTAATTAAGGTTACGGTGGGTGTCCCCAGACTGGGTACTCATTTATGCCTTGTTCCGACAGCACTTCCGGTTTGAATATCACGCTGGACGCCCACGAGCGTTTGGTCAAATTTGAATTCGCCAAGATCACCTGTTCCAGCGAGATCGCGGGAAATACGGGTTTGTCCAAATTTTGCGCGGGCAAGACCATCCAGGAAATTCTGGATCTGGATTTTTATATGCTGGCTTCCGCGCTTGACCTCAACACGGAGGAAGAAAGGCAGTTTATCCTGTATTTGGAACTTGATGCTTTAAAGGCGGGGTTGGCGCAATACCTTGGAGTGGACCATCCGTCGGTGGACCGCGAACGCTGCCGCATCACGTCCATTGAATATGCGCCTGATCTTATTGAAATTGCCGAAGTGATCTTACCGCCGAAGGAACTTCCGAAGATCTTGCCCTGCAGTTTGAAAGACAGGCCCGTGGTTTAGGTTTCTTTTTTACCCTTGGCCATTAAAATTTTGCCCGTCCGCACCATCTCCACCACACCGTATTTTTTCGCCATGGCCTCAAATTCGTTCAACTGGGCGGTGGTCCCGGTCTGTTCAATGATGTAATATTTTTCGGAAGAATCATCGATCTTGACGTGGAATTTGCGCGCGGCCTTGGTGACAAAGGCCTTGACCGCGGGCGACGCCTTCAATTTGACCAGGGACAGTTCTTTTTCAACGCTGTGGGCCATGTCATGTTCGCCGCAATGGATGACGTCCACCAATTTGCCCGCGTTCTTGATGATCTGGTCCAGGGTTTCCAGGTTTCCCCTGGCCGTGAGGGTCATGCGTGAATATTTCGGGTTGACCGTGGGGGAGACCACCAGAGAGTCAATGTTATAACCGCGCCGGGCAAAGACCAAAGCGATGCGCACCAGCACTCCGGGCTTATTGGCCACGAGCACGCTGATCGTATGGGAAGGGTCGGTATTTTTCATATTGGTCCCCTACGTAGAACCGGTCGGTTTTTCCAATTTCCCCGTCGGTTTTTCAATGATCATGTGAAAGGCGCTTTTGCCCGCCGGGACCATGGGATACACGTTGCCTTCCTTGATGACCTCCGCGTGGATGACGCAGGGGCCGGGATATTCCATGGCCTGTTTCATCACGTCATGGCAGCGTTCCACCGTGTTGATGTGAAAACCTTTGATGCCGTAGGCCTCGGCGAGTTTGACGAAATCCGGGTTGCCTTCCAGGTCCACGCCGGAAAGCCGGTTCTCAAAAAACAGCTCCTGCCACTGGCGCACCATCCCCAGATATTTGTTGTCAATGATGAGCACCTTCACCGGTAATTTGTGGATGAACATGGTTGAAAGTTCGGAGAGCGTCATTTGGAAACCGCCGTCGCCCACGATGGCCACGACCAGGTTTTTGGGTTTGCCGAACTGCGCGCCGATGGCGGCCGGAAAGCCGAAGCCCATGGTGCCCGCGCCGCCCGAGGAGATCCAGTGGTCGCCCCTACCGGAGAGGTAGAACTGCGCGGCCCACATCTGGTGTTGGCCCACGTCGGTGGTGACAATGGCGCGGCCGTTGGTCACCTTGTAACAGGTATCAAGGACGTACTGGGCGGTGAGGCCTTTGTCATTTTCGTATTTGAGCGGGAATTCTTTGCGGTAAAAGGCCAGTTCCGCCAGCCATTCCTTGGTATCCAGCGGCGCGACGTGTTTGATGAGCTCTTCCACGGTTTCCCTGGCATCGGCCACCACCCAGGCATCGGGTTTGACGATCTTGTTGATCTCGGAGAAATCCGCGTCAATGTGCAGTTTTTTGGCTTTCACGCAGAATTCGCGGTTGTCGCCGTTGATGCGGTCGTCCCAGCGCGAGCCGATGGACAGGATGAGGTCGCAATTGATGATCGCCTTGTTGGCATAGGCGGTGCCGTGCATGCCCAGCATTCCCAAAGACAAGGGATGGGTTTCGGGGAATTCCCCTTTGCCAAGAAGCGTGTTGGTCACGGGCGCGTTGAGTTTTTCCGCCAGTTTCTTGATGGCGTCCCCGGCGCGCGCGATCACAGCACCATGCCCCACCAGCAAAAGCGGCTTTTTGGAGCCCTTGAACATTCCGGCCATCTTCAGGACATCGTGTTGATTGGGTTTGGGCAGTTCCTTGTAACCCGGAATGTCCATTTCAGGATTGAGGGTGCCGCCGGTGAACGGGGCGGACGTGATGTCCTTGGGCAGATCGATGAGCACAGGCCCGGGCCGTCCGGTCTGGCAGATATGCCAGGCCTCTTTGATGACGCGCGGGATGTCATTGGTGTTTTTGACCAGATAACTGTGTTTGACGATGGGCATGGTGATGCCCACGATGTCCGCTTCCTGGAAAGCGTCCTTGCCGAGCATGGAGGTGATGGTCTGGCCCGTGAGCACGATGATGGGCACGGAATCCATATGGGCGGTCAAAATGCCGGTCACCGTGTTGGTAGCGCCGGGGCCCGAGGTCACCAGGACGACACCGGGCCTGCCCGTGGCCCGGGCATAACCGTCGGCCATGTGGGTGGCGCCCTGTTCATGGCGGGTCAAAATGAGCTTGATCTTGGAGCCCACCAGGGCATCAAAAATAGGGATGGCCGCACCGCCGGAAAGGCCCCAAATGTACTCAACGCCGAAATTCTCCAGGCATTGGACAAGGGCTTGGGCGCCGTTGATGGGCTGTGGTTTTTTGGTCGCTGTTTTAGTCATCATGAAGCCGTATCTTATCACAAACCCAAAAGTTTCGCCAGCTCGCCGTTCTCGTGCATTTCGGTGATGATGTCACAGCCGCCGACGAACTGGCCTTTGATGAAGATCTGGGGGATGGTGGGCCAGTCGGTGAATTCCTTGACGCCCTGGCGCAGTTCTTCGCTGGCCAGAATGTCATGGCTTTTGATGGGAAGGTTGTAGGATCGCAGGATCTGCACGGACCTGGCCGAAAACCCGCACTGGGGCGCGTCCGGCGTGCCTTTCATGTAGATCACGATCGGATTGGTCTTGATCTCGTTTTCAATGTCCTGCCGCATTTTATCTGATAACATAATCGTCTCCTAAATGACCCCGCCGTCGGCGGGGGAATTTAAAAACCGTATTGTGATTTGACGTCCTCCCACTTGGCAGGGGTGAAAGTTTTTAAGGCCAAAGCGTGCACAGCGCCGGCGAGCGCTCCTTTGAGCGGCGCCATGACCATTTGATGTTGCTGTATCAACGTTTTCCCCTCAAAGGCCGGGGCAATGACAAAGGCCTGCAGATGCTGTCCATCGTTCATGGGGTCGAGAACATGCGCGGCGGCCCCGGGGATGGAGCGTTCAATAGCGTTCTTGATTTCCTGGACCGTCATTTGTTTTTCTTGAACCACTCAATGATATCTGATGATTCATAGAGCGCTTTGCCGTTGATGACCAGACACGGCACTTGGGTCTTGCCGCCGATCTTGATGAGTTCATCGCGGAAAGAAGGGTTTGCGTGGGTATCTTTCATGGGCACGCTGATATTTTCTTTGGACAGAAAGTCGCGCACGCGGCCGCAATACGGACAGCCCTGAAAATGATAAAGGGTCAATGGCATAGTTGAGTCCTTATTTTACAGATTTTTCGACGAAATCAATGACTTTTTCCTGCAGAGCGACGTTATACAGGCGGTTCATTTCCTGCATGCAGGTCGGGGAGGTGACGTTGACCTCGATCAAAAACCCGCCGATGATGTCAATGCCGACGAAATAAAGCCCCAAACGCAGCAGATGCTCTTTGAGGACGCCGATGATGTGGCTGTCGCGGGCCGTGAGCTGGGCCGCGTGCGGTTTACCGCCGGCAAAGAAATTATTACGGTGGTCGCCTTCCTCGTGCACGCGCAGCACGGCGCCCAGCGGTTCGCCGTTTAACAGCAAAATGCGTTTGTCCCCGCTCTCTGCGTCCGGCACGTAACGCTGGAGGACAACGGGCACCGACCAGCGCCGGGAGAGGTTTTCCAGAATGACCTTGGTGTTGGTGTCCCCGGGCTTGATATGAAAGACCGCGTGCCCGCCGAACGCGTTGGTCGGTTTGGCAATGACGCCGTTTCCGCCGGAGGCGGATCCGCCTTTGGCGGACTTTTCTTTGGCGATGAAATCCAGAAGGTCAGGACGCCTGCAGGAAATGAGGGTTTTCGGAGTGATGTCCGTAAATTGCGCGGCCCAGATCTTTTCATTGACGGTGCGTATGCCCGACGGTTTGTTGATGACGAGGACGTTGGGGGGCAGCTGGTCCAAAAGCCATGTGTTCATCAGGTATTGTTCGTCCACCGGAGGGTCGGGACGCACGAACACGGCGTGGACCTGGTCTTGCGTCAGGGTGGCCGCGTGTTCTTCAATGAACGGCTCATGGACGATTAGTTGCGGCTTGACCTTGACGACGTGAAAATGCACCTTGCCGTCTTTGAGCGCGATGCCGTCCTCGGCCAGGAAATACACGTCATGCCCGCGCGCGTGCGCGCCGACCATGAGGATGAAGGTGGTGTCTTTTTCCATCGCCACTGTTTCCAGCGGGTCCATCAAAAAGAGGAATTTCATCGGGCCTGGCTCTCCAATTCCCGGGTCTCGCGTCCCGCCGCCACTCCGGCGATGCGGGCGAGGATCCGGTAGATGTCAAAGATGTTCATGTTGTGTTTGACCCCGCAGTCCTGGCCGTATTTGTCCAAATGGGGACATACCTTTTGGAAAGCCATGCCGCCGGGGGAATTCAGGTTCTCGCGCGGGCTCTTGCCGGTATGATAACGGTAAAACCCGCCGATGAGATTGTTGTCGACTTGATAAATGCATACTTCGCAGGGGCTTTGTTCGATGCGCTGGATGGTGGGCACGCCTTCCTGCAATAGAAAACGCGTGACCGGTTGTCCGCTTTTGCCGCGCAAAAGGTCATTGCGTTTTTTGCGGTTGAGTTCCAGGATCTGCGCCGGGTCCTCGATGGGCACGACCCCCATGCCGTAGGTGCCGCTGTCGGCCTTGATGAAGGCAAAGGGCTTTTCGTTGATCTTGTGTTCTTTGTATTTCGCGCGCACACCGTCAAACAACCGGACCGCGGCGTCATGCAGTTTTTGATGCCCCTCGTCGCTGTTGATGTCCACGTCGTCCACGGCCTCAAAGAGGCAGGAAAAAAGCCACGGGTCCAGACCTACGATGCGGGCGAATTCTTCGGCAAGCCGGCCGGTTTGGATGAAATGTCCGGATTTCAACCGCGCGTGCCAGCCCGCGTGCATGGACGGGAACACCGGGACATTGGACTTTTTAAGCGCGTCGGGAATACCGGAGGAAAGGTCATTGTTCATGACGATCAGGTCGCATTGCGTGCACGCGGTCTTGATGTCTTCGGGAAAGGCCACGCTGACCTCAAATCCCGCTTTACGGATGATGTCCTGCAGGATGCGCACATTTTCCAGATAGGCGGTGTTCCGGGTGTGCTCTTCGGTGACGATGAGGATCTTGCGTGCCCCAGGCACACGCTTGAGGATGGCTTCGCGGATAAAATGCGAGGCGTCGGCAATGCCGTGTTCGCACAGGTTATTGAACCCGGCGGGAAAAAGGTTGGTGTCCACCACCGTCATTTTAAATCCCGCGTCGCGGATATCAACGGAGGAATAGAAGGGTGTCTCCTTTTTTTCATGGCCCAACAGCCATTGATGGACCTCTTCCTGCTTGCTTTGGATGCAGGGCACGCAGAAACTTCCGGTGAAATTATTTTGGACGGTCAGTGATTTACGCATATTGGATGTGCTACAATGATCGCATGGATCGAATATCTCTTGAGCGTATTTTGCGCGAACATTTCCAGCCGTCCGCGCTTGAAGTGATCGACGATTCTCCTTTGCATGCCGGCCACGCCGGGGCGGGTCAGGGCGGCCATTACCGCGTCGTCATCGTCGCTGAAGCGTTCAAGGGGCAAACATCCCTAAAAAAACACCGCATGATCTACGACGCCCTGTCTTCCCATTGGCATGGCAATATCCACGCTTTGTCCATTCGGGCCTCATGTCCGTAATTTATATCCCATTTTGAATTTTAAGTGCCGCCTCGGCCTTGCGCGCGCTGTTGCGCACGATCTCCGGCAGGGCGGGGTGAATGTAGATCATGTTGAGAAGATCATCCAGCGTGCCGTTCTTGTTCATGAAGGCAATGACCATGTGGATCATGTCCGAGGCCTCATCCCCGATGATATGACAACCCAGGATCCTGCGGGATTTGCGCTCGACCAATAGTTTACAAAAACCATGGTCAGATAGCAAGGCCATACCCATGGCACTGCTTTTGTAGGGATTAAGCCCGACGACATAGTCTGCGCCCTCGTCTTTGAGTTGCTCCTCGGTTTTTCCCACACCCGCGATCTGCGGATGCGCGAAGATCGCGTGAGGCATGGGCGGATATTGGATGGGGCGTTTGGGACTGTTGCCGAACAGCGCATGGAACAGGTATTCGCCCTCAAAATTAACGCTGTGCCTGAAAAAATAACGGCCGATGCAATCGCCCAAAGCATAAACACCATCGGCAGATGTTTGCAGAAAATCGTCCACGGCGATGAAGGCACGGTTGTTGAGGCGTATGCCGGCATTTTCAAGATGCAAGGTATCCGCGTTGGAGACAATGCCTGTGGCGACTAAGAGTGCCTCGGCGGAGATCTTTTGGTTTTGGTTGTTTTGGGTGTAATGCACGGTGAATTGCCCGTCGCCATGCTCCACGCGCGCGGGCACGGCGCCAAGGCGTATGTCGTGGCGTTGGGAAAAGACCCGGACAAATTCAGCAGCTACTTCGGCGTCTTCGTTTCGCAGCATGGAGGAGCGCACCAGAAAACACGTTTTGGTCCCCAGCGCCCCATAGGCATGGCCCAGTTCAGCCGCGATATACCCGCCGCCTAAAATGATCATGCTTTTGGGCAAGGCTGTGCTGCGCAGGGCCTCGGTGCTGGTCATAAAAGGCGTTCCGGCCAGACCCGGGATATCGGGAATGTGGGGCCGGGTACCGATGGCGATAAAGATTTTTGGCGCTGTCATGCGTTCGCCGTTGACCTCAATAGTTTTGTTATCAATGAATTTGGCTTCGCCTTTGATAGAGGTGATATTGGGGTGTTTGCTGTAACTGGCCGCGATCTTGTCGGAATCATTGTCCACGGTCTGCGAAATGCGGGTGACGAGTTTGGCAAAATCCACCGTGAAGTTGGGATCATTGTGCAGATCAAATTTGCGGGCCTCTTTGATGGCCAGGGCCACGTCCGCCGGATGGATGAGCATTTTGGAGGGGATGCATCCGCGGTTAAGACAAGTGCCACCCAGGCGGTCTTTTTCAATGACCGCGACCTTATGGCCCAGGGAGGCGGCCGGAGAGGTGATCTTGGCCCCGCCGCCGGAGCCGATTGTAATGACATCAAAAGTTTTCATATTTTAGATAAACTTTCTTCTAGATATTTTTCTAAACGTGCAATGGTCGGCTCCAGCGTCGTGTATTGCATTAATTCCATACGCACTTGGGCAATGTTCGCCAGGCCTTTGAGATAGCCCGCGTAATGTTTGCGGAAGGTGATGACCCCGCCTTTTTCGCCTTTGTGCGCCACGTTGAGTTTCAGATGTTCCATGCAGGTCTGGATACGTTCTTCAACGGACGGTTCCGGCAAATGGGAGCCGGTTTTCAGATAATATTTGGTTTGCTTGAAGATCCACGGATTGGCGATGGCGCCGCGGCCGATCATGACCCCGTCGCATCCGGTCGCGAACATGGCCTGGACGTCCTCGGGGGAGGCGATGTCCCCGTTGCCGATGACAGGGATCTTAACGGCTTTTTTAATTTTCTCCAGCCAGGACCAGTCGGCAAAACCGTTATGGGCTTGGGCACGGGTGCGGCAGTGCAGGGTGAGCGCCTGCGCGCCGGCATCCTCCACCATCTTTGCCACGTCGGTGATGACGATGCTTTCCTCGTCCCACCCTAAGCGTGTTTTGACCGTGACCGGCAATTTCGTGCCCTTGACCGTGGCTTTGACAATGGCCTCAAACAGGGGAAGGTCGCGCAAAAGTCCGGCGCCTTCATTGCGCGCCACGTGGTTTTTGACCCAGCATCCGCAATTGACGTCAATAAAATCCGGTTTGAGGCGTTCAATGGCCTGGGCCGCGCCGGACATGGCCTCGGGCCGTCCGCCGAATATCTGGATGGCCACCGGCCGTTCCTCATCGCAGATCTCTATTTTTTCCATGATGCGGGGGATGTCGCGGATGATCCCCTCGGAAGAGGTGAATTCCGTATACACGATGTCCGCGCCCAGGCGTTTGCAGATGACGCGAAACGGCATTTCCGTCACGTCTTCCATGGGCGCCAGGCACAGGGGTTTGTCGATGGTCAGGGAACCGATTTTCATAACGCGCTATTATAACTAAATTTACTTTTTATGCAAATCTAGTATAATTGGGCCCTATGGCCATTGTTTTGGATATTAGAGAAGACGCCATCCGCAGGGGCATAAGGACTGTTGGGGTGGGTAAGAAGGGCAGTAAGTCCTTAAGCGGTCCATTAGCCCAAGAGATCGCGGAAGATCTTAAAGCAGGCAAGGTGACGCCCGCGTCTGCCGGCGCTTTTTTTGCCGGGCTTTTTTATAAAGGCACGACACCGGACGAAGAGGTCTTGGACAGCGCTTTTGAAACGCCGGGCGCGCTCAAAGACCCGCGGCTTTTGGTCAAGGCCTTAGCTTCGGATGCCCCGGATTTTGTGCAGGACATTTGCCTGCGGCTTTTGTCCGGCCAGACGCTGGATAAGAATACCGCTTATCGTCTGGGTCAATTTTTATTGTCTGATGCGTCCGGTGATGGGGCCAGGGGCTTGATCGCCAGTTTGCTGCGGGTGCGCTATGAGACCGATGATGAATATGAAGGTTTGCTCACAGCCATCAATGAAACCATCGTGCCCGCGTTCCGCGCGCTCGTGCCGTCGGGAGAGCCGATCATCCAAATGGCTGAACCGTTTGACGGCAATGACCATTCCTATATGGTCACGCCTTTGTTGGGCAGGTATGCGCAGGGACTGGGTTACAGGGTTGTCCATTTAACGGGCCGCAACAGCGGGCCGAAATCGGTTTATAATCTTTTGGATGTTGCCGATGCGCTGGCTGTGCCTTACGCGCGGGGGAATGCGGATCTAGGAAATCCGAAACCGGAATACGGCCGGTTCATCCGCCAGCAAGACCTGTCCCCGGCCGTGGACCGCTGGGTGGACATCCGCCGTCAGACCATCAAGCGTCCGTTCTTGGCGACGCTGGAGAAATTTTTAAACCCTGCGGCTGCGCGCGTTGTCGTGACTTCGGCCTTCCATCCGCCGTACGGCGAGAAAATGCGGACAGTGTCCGAACGCGCGGGTTTCGCGGGAATTGTCGTTGTCCGCAACGGCATGGAAGGCGGTTTGGGTTTTCCGCTGATGCGTCCGGCGAAGATTTTGTTGTCCGCGCGTCAAAAAGACGGTTCTTATCTGCGTCATGAAATGGATTTTGACGCCGGTGTTAAAATAGAAGTTGAGGAAAAAAGGGAATGCCTTTTGGCGTCGGAAAACGCCCGGCTCATTGAACAATATGCCCGCGCGGGTTCAAGCGGGGACAGACATTTTGACCTAAGGACCAGGGCCACGTGCGCGGGTTTCCATCAGGCCCTGGAATGGTTGAAAAGGAGCGGAATATGATGTCTTTGCAAATACGCATGGCACTTTTGGTGGCGGCTCTGTTCGCTATTGTTTACGCGGCCATTGTCCTGATCGGAACGGCCATGGGGATGAACGATTTTTATTTTTATCTGATCATTTCCGTGGGGTTGATGTGGTTGCAATTCATGATCGGCCCCAAGATCATTGAATGGACCATGCAGTTAAAATACATCAAGCGCGAAGATGACCCGAAACTCTGGAGTATGGTCGAGGAGATGGCCCGCAAGGCCAATATCCCCATGCCGCGCGTGTGCATTTCACCGTCGCAGGTGCCCAATGCGTTCGCGTTCGGCCGTGGTCAGCGCGACGGGCGCGTGTGCGTTTGCCAGGGCATCCTGCGCCTGCTGGACGAGGAAGAATTAAAAGCGGTTTTAGGCCATGAATTGACCCATCTTAAAAACCGCGATGTGGTCGTCATCACCTTATTGTCGGTGGTCCCCATGATCATGTACCGCCTGGCCTGGCATTTCATGTGGTACGGCGGCGGACGCAGGAATGACCGCAACGCGCCCAGCGGCCTTGTCATCGGGTTGGCCGCGTTCCTGTTTTATTTCATCACCAATCTTCTGGTGCTCTACGGTTCGCGCATCCGGGAATATTACGCGGACAAGGGCTCCGTTGAATTAGGCAATAAACCATCAGCTTTAGCGTCGGCATTGTATAAACTGGTCTATGGCTCCGCGCGCATGGCCAACACCGAAGACCTCAAGCAGGTTGAAGGGATGAAAGCATTTTTTCTCAATGACCCGTCGCAGGCCATGAATGAGATCAAAGACCTCGCTCAATTGGATATCAACAAAAGCGGCACCATTGACACCAATGAACTGTTCCGCTTGAGGAACAAGACGGTCACCCTGTCCACGGGCGAGAAAATGATGGAATTGCTGGGCACGCACCCGAACATGCTCAAGCGCATCAAACATTTATCAGATCTCAAATGAAAATTTCTTTTTACACATTGGGCTGCCGGCTCAATCAAAGCGAGACCGCCTCCATCCGCAATTCCTTTGAGGTCGGCGGCTATACCGTTGTTGATTTTGACAAGCCATCAGACATCGCGGTCATCAATACCTGCACCGTGACCGAAGGGGGAGACACGGACACGCGGCGTCTGGTCCACCGCGTCAATCGCCTCAACCCCAATGCCCGTATCGCCTTGGTTGGCTGTCAGGCCCAGGTGCAAAAGGAGCGATTAGCGACCTTACCCAACGTGCGCTGGATCGTCGGCAATCAGAAGAAAATGGACCTGGTGGATGTGTTCCGCCGCTATCCCGACCCTGTGCAGGCCGAAGTGATCACGCCGACCATTGAACGCGAAGCATTCACCATCGCGGTTTCATCCGTAGATGACCGGCATACCCGCGCCAATATCAAAATTCAGGATGGCTGTGACTTTTTCTGTTCATTCTGCGAAATTCCTTACGCGCGCGGCCGGGCCCGTAGCCGTGTCTTTGACGACATTATTAAGGAAGCGCGCATTTTGGCGCAAGCAGGCCGCCGTGAGATCGTTTTGACCGGTATCAATATCGGCACTTACGGCCATGAAGGCAAAAAATTGATGGATGTCATCGCGCGCTTAGAAGGCATCGCCGGCATTGACCGCATCCGCATATCGTCTATTGAACCGACCACCATTCCTTTGGAAATATTCGGCCGCATGGGCCAGGGCAAATTATGCCGCTATCTGCACATCCCCTTGCAAAGCGGCCATGATGATATTTTGTCCGCCATGAAGCGCAAATACACGACGGGTGAGTTCAGAAATTTTATCCGCGGGGCTTACGCGCAAGTGCCGCAGATCTGCATCGGCACCGACGTGATCGTTGGTTTTCCGGGAGAAACCGACGCGCAGTTCGCGGATGCCGAGGCGTTTTTGAGGCAAGAGCCCATCCATTATTTTCACGTGTTCAGTTATTCCCAACGGCAAATGGCTAAAAGTAAGGACATGGGGGAGGTTGTTGCCCCGCAAACCATCAGCAAGCGCAGTCAAATTTTACGCGACCTAAGCCAGCGCAAACGCCTCATGTTTTATGGATCGCTCATCGGCACCACACAGGCGGTTTTGTTTGAAGAACAAAAAGGCGGATTCTGGACCGGCCTGACCGACAATTATGCGCGGGTCAAGGTCAGATCCGACACTGACCTCCACAATCAATTAGTCCCTGTCCGTTTGGAAAAAATGGACGGGCAGGCTATTTACGGGGAGTATTGATATGTCTGAATCGCAAGCCAGAAATGTATTGGGAGGAAAGCTCGAGCCCTGCTGCAAATTCCCGATGACGGGGTTTTACCGCGACGGGTATTGCAACACCGGCCCGGAGGATCTGGGCCGGCATACGGTGTGCATCCGGGTCACGGAGGAATTCCTGGCATTTTCCAAGGACGCCGGCAATGATCTTTCCACACCGCAACCGGAGTCCGATTTTTCGGGCTTGATCGCGGGCGACCAGTGGTGTTTATGCGCCTTGCGCTGGCAGGAGGCCTTTGAAGTCGGCGCCGCGCCGCAAGTCGTTCTGGGATCCACCCATGAGGCAACACTTCAAGTCGTCAAACTGGAAGACCTCAAAGCCCATGCCGTCCGTGAAAGTAAAAAATTTTAAAAGGAGGGTCATATGGTTTATGAAAAACAAACGGCTTTGAAAGTGGCAGGGGCGTTCTTTTTATTGATCGCCATTGTGCATTTCCTAAGGGTGATTTTTGGGTGGGGAGTTATTATTAACGGTCTTATGATGCCTTTGTGGGTCAGTGTCATCGCGGGCCTTATTACGTTCACCCTGTCGATGTGGATGTTTAGATCAACGCGTTAATTGCTTAAATGTTTGGAGGACGCCAACGGTAACCTATAAAAGTTTGTCATTCCCGAATGCTTGTGTCGGGAATCCAGACGAGGCTAATGATAGACCCCCGACTGAAACATTCGGGGGTGACAGTTTTGGGACAGGTTCTAGTCTGTGCATTTTTTGCACATACTGAGAATTTAGTTATCTGGAATTTCCGGATAACTGAAGGAAATTCAGTATGTTCCATTTTGGAACATGGTGAACTGTTGCAAAATTTGCAATAGTTGGGTTTGTATAAGAGAGTCAGCCAAAAGAAAAAGGTATCATTGTGCCTTTGGTGGTAAACTTGATCAATAAATTGAATTAAGGTTACGGCGGGTGGCTACTTAATTTTACTACTTAATTTTATGAAAATATTTTTGGAAACATACGGCTGTCAGATGAACGAGTACGACTCCGAACTCGTGCGCACGATCTTGGCCCGTGAGAAGTATGAGTTTGTGCCCGACGAGCATCAGGCGGACATTGTCATGCTCAACACCTGCGCTATCCGCGAGCACGCGCATCGCAAGGTGTATGGCCGTGTTCATTCCATACGCCACGCCCGCCCCAAGGACAAGCCGGTCATGATAGGGATATTGGGGTGCATGGCCACCAATTTACGCCAGGACTTGTTTGAAGACCGCAGCATGAAAATTGACTTCATTGCCGGGCCCGACAGTTACAAACGCCTGCCGGATCTGATCCGCGAGGCGGGTCAGGATGGGCAAAAGGCCTATGACGTCACCCTGTCCGAATTTGAAACCTATTCCGACATCACCCCCAGCCGCAAACAAGGCGTTAATGCGTGGATCGCCGTCATGCGCGGGTGCAATAATTTCTGCACGTTTTGCGTCGTACCCTACACGCGCGGCCGCGAGCGCAGCCGCTCGGTGGAAAATGTGGTTGAAGAGGTCAAACATCTGGCCGCCGAAGGATTCAAACAAGTCACCTTGCTGGGCCAAAACGTGAATTCCTATCACCATGAAGGCAAGGATTTTGCGGACCTGATGCAGGCGGTCAGCCGCGTGCACGGCATTGAGCGCATCCGTTTCACATCACCTCACCCGAAAGATTTTCCGGTCCGTTTTCTTGACCTGATGGCGTCCAACCCAAAGATCTGCAAACAGATCCATTTGCCTTTGCAGGCGGGCAATAACCGCGTTTTGGACATGATGAACCGTACTTATACTAAGGAAGAGTTCCTCGCCCTGGCCGCGGACATGCGCAAGCGCATCCCGGGCTTATGCCTGTCCACCGACGTCATTGTGGGTTTTCCGACGGAAACCGACGCGGAATTTGAAGACACGTTGAGCGTCATGCGCGAAGTGCGTTTTGATTCGGCCTTCACGTTCAAATACTCCGAGCGCAAAGGCACCATTGCCTCCAAGAAACACCCCGACGATGTGGCTGAAGCCGTTAAAACCCAACGCATCATGCGGCTCAATGACCTGCAAAAACAGATCTCCTACGAAAAGAACCTCGCCCATGTCGGCGAAACCCATACGGTCCTGGTGGAATCCCTGGCCACGGCCAGGTCCTCCGACGAATGTCAGGGCAGGACAGACGGCAATAAACTCGTCATTCTACCCAGCGGTCCATATAAGGTAGGGGACATGCTCCAGGTCCGCATCACCCATGCCACACCCCATGCTTTACGCGGTGGGCCTTTCGGAGTATAATTGCAATAGGATAGTTTTTGCAAATTAACGCGTTTAGGTATATAGTTTATTTTTAATATATGCTGAAAACCACGCACATCACAGCCGAAGACCTCTACGAAAAACTTAAGAACATTAAGGTCGGGGGGACCGTGTGTCATTATTCGCTTAAGAAATGCGAAGAACTGACCCCCATTATCAATGAAATTAATGAACTTAAGGAAGAGAAGAACGCCGTCATTCTGGCGCATTCCTACATCAGCCCCGAGATCATTTACGGGGTCAGCGATTTCGTCGGGGATTCCTACAAATTAAGCCGTGATGCCATGACCACCAAGGCCTCGACCATTGTCTTTACCGCGGTGCGGTTCATGGGCGAGACAGCCAAGATCCTCAACCCTGAAAAAGAGGTCTTGATCCCGGCACCCTTGGACGGATGCACGCTGGCGGATTCCATCAACGCATCCCAGGTCCGCGATCTGCGCAAACAATATCCGGGCTATACCTTCGTCTGCTACATCAATACCACCGCCGAGGTCAAAGCCGAATGCGATGTCTGTGTCACGTCGTCCAACGTTTATAAGATCGTTGAAAATATCGCCAATGACAAAATTTATTTCCTGCCGGACAAGCTCATGGGCCAGAATCTTAAGAACGCCATGGAACGCCGCGGCATCAAAAAGGACATCCGTTTTTACAGCGGTACTTGCTACGTGCACGAGACGTATAACATTGAGGACATTTTGAAGATCCGCCTGGAATACCCCCTTGCCAAGATCGTCAGCCATCCCGAATGCAACGCCGCGGTGGTGGACAATTCCGATTTCGTGGGAAGCACCGAGCAAATGCTCGGATTCATGCGCGAAACCGAGACCAAAGAATTTTTGATGCTCACCGAATGCGGCCTGTCCAGCCGCCTGCAGTCGGAATTCCCCGACAAGAAACTGGTCGGCAGCTGCACCATGTGCAAATACATGAAATCCAACACCCTTGAGGACATCCTGCGGGTCCTTAAAGATCCGTTGCCCAAAGACCGCGTCGTTTTCAACGAGGATATCCGCCTGCGCGCCCTCAAAAGCATTGAGGCGATGTTCCGTTACGCCCAACCCTCTTAATGAACGACTCGTTCGTCGAACCTCAATATTTTACGTTCGGTCATCCCCCGGATGAACTGGTCCTTAAAAGCGGGCTCAAACTCGGGCCCGTCACCCTGGCCTATGAGACCTATGGGCGGCTTAACACCGCCAAGAGCAATGCCATCCTTGTTTTTCACGCTTTGACCGGTGACGCCCACGCGGCAGGGGTGCATAAGGATTCCAAAAACCCCGGCTGGTGGGACGCGATGATCGGGCCGGGCAAGGCCTTTGACACGGCCAAGTATTTTGTCATTTGCGTCAATGTCATCGGCGGATGCAAGGGAAGCACGGGCCCGGCGTCCATCAATCCCGCCACCAACAAGCCCTACGGTTTGAGTTTTCCCGTCGTGACCATTGAAGACATGGTGGCGGCCCAAAAGCGGCTCATTGACCATCTGGGCATCAAGCAATTGCTCTGCGTCACCGGCGGGTCCATGGGAGGTCTGCAGGCCCTGAAATGGTCTTTGCTTTACCCGGACACCGTGCGCTCGGCCATTTTGATCGCCACCAATTACCGTCACACCGCCCAGCAGATCGCTTTGCACGAGGTGGCGCGTCAGGCCATCATGTCCGACCCGGACTGGCAGGGCGGCGATTATTACGGCAAAAGCGTCCCGGCCCGGGGCCTGGCGGTCTCGCGCATGATAGGTCACATCACCTACATGAGCGAGCGGTCCATGGATGAAAAATTCGGCCGCAAACTCAAAGGGAAGGAAAAACTCGGCTACGATTTTTCGCATGATTTTGAGGTGGAAAGCTATCTCAAATACCGCAGTGACAATTTCGTCCAGCGTTTTGACGCCAACAGTTATCTGTACATTTCCAAGGCGCTGGATTATTTTGACATCGCTGAGGATTCAGACCTGCCGCAGGCGTTCAAGGCCGCGGCTTGCAAATTCCTGATCATCACCTTCACGTCGGACTGGCTGTATCCGTCGTATCAAAGCAAAGAAATGGTCAAGGCCATGAAAGCCAACCATCTGGACGTGTCGTTCATCGAAATAGAGACCGATTACGGCCATGATTCGTTTTTGGTGGAAATTGAAGGCCAGTCAAAATTAGTCAAAAGCTTTTTGGGGAATTTGCCTGTTTAATGGAAACCTTGCGCGCTGACCACAAACTCATTTTAGAAATGATCGAACCCGACAGCCATGTGCTGGATCTGGGCTGCGGGGACGGCGAACTTTTGTCCTTGCTCATGAAGCGCCGGCATTGCCGGGCCACGGGCATTGAGATCAATGAGAAAGCCATTTACAAATGCATTGAACACGGAGTCACGGTGTCGCACGGGGACATTGATTCGGGTCTGGAGGATTACGGGGACCAGCGTTTTGATTATGTCATTCTCAACGAAAGTTTACAGGAGGTCTTAAATCCCGACAAAGTCATCAAGGAGGCCCTGCGGGTGGGAAAGAAGGTCATCGTCGGCATCCCGAATTTCTGCCATATCTCGGCGCGCCTGCAGATCTTTTTTCTGGGCAAGGTGCCGGTGACCAAGGGTTTGCCTTATAAGTGGTACAATACGCCCAACTTGCGTTTTTTGAGCATCAAGGACTTCCGTCAGTTTTGCGCGGAGCGGGGGATCATCGTGGAGCGCGAGAGGGCCATCGGGGCCAGCCGGGAAGTGTTCTTTGCGCGCAACATTTTCGCGTACGCCGCGATCTTCCTCTTGCGCAAATGATTCAGGCCGCGAGTTTTTTGTGGCTGCCGTCGCAGAACGGTTTATTGCCGCTTGTTTTACAGCCGCACCAGGCCACCTGTTTTTCTTCCGTGATCTCCACGAACATCGGCCTCATATTTGTGGAGGAGTGCGACCCGTCGCAGAACGGCTGTTTTTGCGACAGCCCGCAGGCGCACCAGACGTAGCGGCCCGGCTTTAGGGTCATGACATAAGGATGATTGTGGTTGTCCATGAACTTAGATTAACGATTTTTGCGGTATCATTCAAGTCCATTTATGCCTAAATACGATTTTATCATCATCGGCGCTGGCATCATCGGCCTGACAACGGCCCACGCGCTCAAAACCCGCAAGCTTTCGGCCCGCATTGTCGTCATTGACAAGGAAAACGCTCCGGCTTTTCACGCGTCGGGGCGTAACAGCGGAGTTTTGCACGCCGGGTTTTATTACACCGCCGACAGTTTAAAAGCCAAATTCACCGTTGAGGGAAACCGGCAGATGAAGGCCTATGCGCGCTCCAAGGGTCTTGCTGTTAATGAATGCGGCAAATTGGTCGTTGCCCAAAATGAATATGAATTGGGCCAGCTCGACGAGTTATTGCTCCGCGGTCAGCGCAATGGGGCCAATGTGCGTTTGATCGACGAGTACAAAGCGCGCGAACTGGAACCCAATGTGCGCACCCATCAAAAGGCCCTGCATTCGCCGGACACCGCCAGCATTGACCCTAAAGCGGTGTGCCGGGCCTTGAAAGAAGACCTCACCGGAGCCGGGGTGGAGTTTGTGTTCGGCGCAAAATATTTAAGCCATACCGGTCATGTCATTCACACCACGGAGGGGGATTTTGAGGCCCAAAGGATCATCAATTGCGCCGGGCTGTACGCGGACAAGATCGCGCAGGATTTCGGTTTCGGGAAAAAATACACCATGATCCCCTTTAAGGGCCTGTATTTGAAATACACCAAGAACAAGACGGACGTGCGCATGCATATTTATCCGGTGCCCAATTTGAAAAACCCGTTTTTGGGGGTGCATTTTACCAAGACCGTGGACGGCACCATCAAAATAGGCCCGACCGCCATCCCGGCGCTGTGGCGGGAGAATTATGACCTTAAAACCGGTTTTCAGCCCACGGAAATGGCCAAGGTGCTCTTTTATGAAAGCAAATTATTTCTGACCAATGCCTTTGGGTTTCGGGACCTGGCTTTGGAAGAGACCCGTAAATATGATAAAAAATATTTTATAGGGTTGGCCGCCCAAATGGTACAGAACATTGATCCCAAAGGATTCACGGAATTCACCCCGCCCGGGATCCGGGCCCAATTGCTGGACAAGGAAACCCTTTCCCTGGTCCAGGATTTCGTTGTGGAAGGGGACAGCGTCAGCACCCACGTCTTAAACGCCGTATCGCCTGCCTTTACCTGTGCCTTCCCATTCTCTAAGTACATTGTAGATCAATACCTTGGCGCATAACCACGCCTAATTAATTCTTGTCACGGTATAGCTTTTATGTTATCCTATATACGTCAGAATTAGAAGTATATGAGGAGGTCAAAATGGACATCAGGATCTTGATCCAAAGCACGCCGAACCCGAACGCTTTGAAGTTCGTGCTCAATATCCCGGTTAAAACCGAGGGTAAGGTCACGTATAAAAACGCTGACCAGGCCGGGCAAAATCCTATGGCCGCGGCGATCTTTACCGTGCCCAATGTCACGGAAGTGTATTTTTTTGACAATTATGTCACGGTCACCCAGGACGGCAACGCCGATTGGGACGCCATTGAAGAGCAGATCAAGCGCCTGATCCTTGACCATGCTGAAAATCATGACCCGGATTTTAAGGTGGAAGAGGCCCAGAAACCGGCCCCGGTATCGGACAACCCGGACATTCAGAAGATCAATGAGATCCTGGACCGCACCATCCGTCCGGCCCTGCAGATGGACGGCGGGGACCTGCACGTGATCAGTTACGACGGGAGCGTGCTGGGGGTCACTTATCAGGGCGCTTGCGGGTCATGCCCCAGTTCTTCCGCGGGAACGTTAAAGGCCATTGAAAATATTTTAAAGGACGAGTTCAGTCCCGGGATCACCGTGGAGATCGCGAGTTAATATATGGAACTGGCCAAGAAAAAATGTTTGCCGTGCGAAGGGATCGGACGCGCGTTTGACCGCGCCGAGGCCCAGGCGGGCTTGAAGGAAATACCCGGGTGGTATTTGTCGGATGACGCCAAAAGCATCTGGCGGGAATTTGTCATGAAGGATTTTGTCGCTGCGGTGGAGTTTGTCAATGCCATAGCACCCATCGCCGAGGCCGAAGGCCATCATCCGGACCTTCATTTGACCGGTTACCGCAAACTGCGCATTGACCTAAATACGCATGCGCTTGGCGGGATTACGGAGAATGACCTCATTTTGGCGGCAAAGATCAACACGCTTAGTCCTCGACTGGCAAAGGGGTGAGATATGTTTAAAATAAACCGTAAATTGGAGTACGCGCTCATCTCCCTGCGGCACATGAGCGCCAAGGCGCCGGGGCAATTGACGTCGGCCAAGGAGATCTGCGACATTTACAATACGCCGTTTGACCCGACCTCGCGCGTTTTACAGATCATGGCCCAGCACGAGATCGTGCGCGCCGAGCAGGGCGCCCATGGCGGGTATCAGATCCTCAAAGACCTTTCCAAGGTCAGTCTGCAGGACCTCACACAGATGATCGAGGGGCCTCTGGAGATCGTCAACTGTTTCCACGGCAATTATTCGCATTGCGACATTACGGCCAGCTGTAACGTGATCTCGCCGATGCTGAATCTCAACGAGAGGATCGCGGGATTCTTTAAGAACATCAACGTTCAGGAACTCATTCAATCGCGCAATCAGGGCGAAAAACAGATCCGCAGCAAGCCTATCGCTGTGGGTCAGGAATAAAGATATGAGCGACATCGTCAAACAAAAAGAGTTGGAAGACAACAAACTCTCGGGCGGCGAGTACCGTTACGGCTTTTTTACGGACATTGAGGCCGAAACCGTGCCCAAGGGCCTTAACGAAGAAACTGTGCGTCTGATCTCCGCCAAAAAGAAAGAGCCGGAATGGATGCTCGAGTGGCGCTTGAAGGCCTTTCGCCACTGGCAGAAAATGACCGAGCCCCAATGGCCCAATTTTGAGTATGGCCCCATTGATTATCAGGACCTGTATTATTACTCGGCGCCCAAGCAGAAAAATGAAAATCCTAAGAACCTGGGGGAGGTTGACGAGGAATTGCTCAAGACCTTTGACCGTCTTGGTATCCCTTTGACCGAACAGAAGCGTTTGACCGGGGTGGCCGTGGACGCGGTTTTTGACAGCATTTCCGTGGGGACAACCCATCAAAGTGAATTGGCCAAGTTGGGGGTCATTTTTTGCTCCATGTCCGAGGCCGTCTTGAACCATCCTGATCTGGTCAAAAAATATATGGGCTCTGTCGTGCCCGCGGCTGACAATTTCTTCGCGGCGCTCAACTCCGCGGTTTTCAGCGATGGGTCATTCTGCTACATTCCCAAAGGCGTGCATTGTCCTTTGGAACTCTCAACGTATTTTCGCATCAACGCGGAAAACACCGGGCAGTTTGAACGCACCCTGATCGTGGCCGAAGATGACAGTTATGTCAGTTATCTGGAAGGGTGCACCGCGCCCATGCGCGACACCCATCAATTGCACGCCGCGGTCGTGGAGCTGGTGGCTTTGAACAATGCCGAGATCAAATATTCCACGGTGCAAAACTGGTATTCCGGCGACAAAGAGGGCAAGGGCGGCATTTACAATTTCGTGACCAAGCGCGGCAAATGCGTGGGGGTCAATTCCAAGATCTCCTGGACCCAGGTGGAAGCGGGCAGTGCCATCACCTGGAAATATCCCTCGGTCATTCTGCAGGGGGACAATTCCGTCGGGAAATTCTATTCGGTGGCCCTGACCAGCCATCGCATGACCGCGGACACCGGCACCAAGATGATCCATATCGGCAAAAATACCAAAAGCACCATTGTGTCCAAGGGCATCGCTTCCGAATATGCCAACAACAGTTACCGGGGTTTGGTTAAGATCATGCCGTCGGCCGAAGGGGCGCGCAATTTTTCCCAATGCGACTCCATGCTGGTGGGCAACCGCTGCAGCGCCAATACCTTTCCTTATATTGAGGTGAAAAACAACACCGCGGTGGTGGAGCATGAGGCCTCAACATCCAAGATCAACGCCGAACAGATGTTTTATCTGCGTTCGCGCGGGCTGGACTTGGAAGAGGCGATCTCGCTCATCATCAACGGATTTTGCAAGGATGTTTTTAAGGAATTGCCGCTTGAGTTTTCCGTTGAGGCGATCAAATTACTGGAAATGAAATTGGAAGGCAGCGTAGGTTAACGTAGGGGCACGGCATGCCGTGCCCGTACAGGAAAGGAATTGTAATGTTGGAAATTAAGGATTTACACGCAGGCATAGAAGGCAAAGAGATCCTGGCAGGGGTCAACCTTAAGGTCAATGCCGGCGAGGTGCACGCCATCATGGGCCCCAACGGGTCGGGCAAAAGCACCTTGTCCAAGGTGTTGGCCGGCCATCCGCAGTATCAGGTGACGTCGGGGACCATCACGTATGAGGTCAATTTCAAGAAGATCAATTTGACCGAACTTGAGCCGGACCAGCGCGCGCTGGAAGGCATATTTCTGGCTTTTCAGTATCCTGTGGAGATCCCTGGCGTGCCGACATCGGTGTTTTTAAGGGCCGCGTTCAATGCCATTTGCCGCCATCAGGGCGCCAATGAAATGGACCCCATTGATTTTGACAAATATTTGCGCGAAAAAATGAAACTCCTGCACATGGATGAGCAGTACATTGACCGTCCGGTGAACGTGGATTTTTCCGGCGGGGAGAAAAAGCGCAATGAGATCCTGCAGATGGCGGTCCTGAATCCGCGTCTGGCTGTTCTGGACGAGACCGATTCGGGGCTGGACATTGATTCCATGAAGATCGTGGCGGACGGCGTCAATAAATTGCAGCGCAAGGACAATGCCATTGTCCTCATCACCCATTATCAGCGGCTTTTGAATTACATACAGCCCGATTTTGTCCACATCATGATCGATGGAAAGATCGTCAGGTCCGAGGGCAAGGAACTGGCCCTGGAAGTGGAAAGCCGCGGCTATGACTGGTTGGTTAAATAAATATGATGACTCAAGAACGGCGATATCCTTTGCGCATTGATGGCCTGGACGAATACCAGGAAAAGCTGATCGATGCTTCCCCGGCATGGCTCAAAGCCCTGCGCCGTCGGAGTGTGGCCCTTTTTACCGAAGCAGGCCTGCCCACGGTCAAGGAGGAGGAATGGAAGTATACGCCTCTGGTGGATGTTTTTAACCGTCATTTGCGCGTGGCTGTTGACCCTGTGTCCGTGGATGAGGCGAAGTTGCACGTTTATCAGGATGAAGGCGATATCCACGTTGTTTTGGTCAATGGGGTCTTCAACGCCCAACTCTCCGGATTAGACCGCCTGCCTAAGGGGCTGTCCATTTTGTCTTTCCATGAAGCCGCCGGCCGTCACTCGCAAGAAATGGAACTGCTCACCGCGCGGCTGACACCCAATGACTCCAAGGCCTTTGTTTCTTTGAACCACGCGCTTTTTACTGACGGTGTTTTTGTGCGTGTTGAGGAGAATGCCGTCATTGAACCGCTCATCCATATCATCCACGCGACGGCCTGCGATGAGCCGGATGTCATGGTTTTTCCGCGCTGCATGGTCATCGTGGGCAAGAACGCGCAGGCCTCCATCATGGAAAGCCACGTTTCCCTGGACGCGGAAGTGTATGTCAGTGACGCGCTCACCGATATCCGCATCGGCGAGGGGGCCGTTGTCCACTATTGCAAGGCCGAAGCCGAAAATGCCGGCTCTGTCCATATCGCCGCGACCCGCATCTGGCAGGAGGGCGCCAGCACCCTGGAATCGTTTGCCTTTGCCCACGGGGCGCTGTTGACGCGCAACAATCTTTCCATCCTGCTTAAAGGCGAGGGGGCCAACACCGTGATGAACGGATTTTACGCCATTGACGGTCAACAGCACGTGGACAATCACACGTTTTTGGACATCCAGCATCCTAATTGCACCACTTTTCAATTCTATAAAGGGCTTCTCAATGGCGCCGGCCACGCGGTGTTCAACGGCAAGATCTATGTGCATCCCGAAGCGCAGAAGACCAACGCGTATCAGTTGAACAAACATTTGTTGTTAGGGGCCGAGGCGCGGGTGGACACCAAACCCCAACTGGAGATCTTTGCCGACGACGTCAAATGCACCCACGGCGCCACCATCGGCCAGTTGAGCGAGGACGAGGTCTTTTATCTGCAAAGCCGCTGTATCAACCGGACCAAGGCGGTGCAGTTATTGTCCAAAGGGTTCATGGACGATATCATCAATACGGTCAAGTCCTTGCCCATCCGCCGCAAACTGAATAAACTTTTGTCCGTCAAATTTCCGGAAGTTAAACTTTAGAAGGGTCAAGACCATGTCTGCCCTCGATGTTAAAAAGATCCGCTCGGACTTCCCTAACCTGCACATTCAGGTGCACGGCAAGCCGCTGGTATATCTGGACAATGCGGCCACCACGTTCAAACCCCATTGTGTGATAGAGGCCATGGATGCCTATTACTCGCAAGGCACGTCCAACGTGCATCGCGGCGTGCATTATTTGAGCGAGCACGCCACCCAGGCGTTTGAAGAGGCCCGCAAGACCGTGGCGGAATTCCTGAATGCCGCCAAGCCGCAGGAGATCATTTTTACCCGCGGGGCCACGGAATCCATCAACCTTGTGGCCCAGAGTTATGGCCGCGCGTTTCTTAAACCCGGCGATGAAATTCTCATTTCCCACATGGAGCATCATTCCAATATCGTGCCCTGGCAGATCTTGTGCCAGCAAACAGGATGCGTGTTAAAGGTCGCACCCATCAACCGTCAGGGAGAGATCATTTGGGAAGAATTTTTGCGTTTGCTTGGGCCCAAGACAAAGATCGTTTCCGTCGTATGGGTGTCCAACTCTTTGGGCACGGTCAATCCCGTTGAAAATATCATTAAAGAAGCGCATCAACGCGGGGCTGTGGTGCTGGTTGACGGCGCGCAGGCGGTCACGCATGCTCCGGTGGATGTGAAGGCCCTGGATTGCGACTTTTTTGTCTTTTCCGGGCATAAAATTTTTGGGCCCACAGGTGTCGGCGTTCTGTACGGCAAGGAGAAATTGTTGGACGCCATGCCTCCGTATCAGGGCGGGGGAGACATGATCGCTTCTGTGACTTTCGCCAAAACAACGTATAATGTTCTGCCCTATAAATTTGAGGCAGGCACGCCTGCCATTGCCGAGGTCATCGGCTTGGGCGAAGCCCTGCGTTACGTGCAAAGCATCGGTTTTGCGGACATGGCCGCGCAGAAAAAAGAATTGCTGGAATACGGCACGCAGGTACTTTCCGCCATCCCCGGTGTGACCCTCATCGGCACGGCCAAGGAAAAGACATCCATCATCTCTTTTATCGTGGAGGGCATACACCCGCATGACCTGGGGACCCTCGTGGACGAAGAGGGTGTGGCCATACGCACCGGGCATCATTGCACCCAGCCGGTGATGGATTTCTTCGGTGTGCCCGCGACCGCCCGCGCGTCCATGGCTTTCTATAACACCAAAGAAGAATTAGACGTTTTGGCCAAGGCCATCCATAAAGCGAAAGAAGTTTTCCATGCGTGACGAACTCTACCAACAGACAATCATTGAACACAACCGTCACCCGCGCAATTTCCGCAAGATCGCGGGCGCGACCCACGCGGCCGAGGGCTACAATCCTTTGTGCGGGGACCATTTGTGGGTCTATATGAACGTTGCTGACGGCATCATCAAGGACGCGGCGTTCGAGGGCTCCGGGTGCGCCATTTCCAAGGCCTCATCATCCATGATGACAGAGGCCTTAAAAGGCAAGACCATTGCCCAAGCCAAGGCCTTGTTTGACGAATTCCATCGCTTAGTCATCGGTGAATTGAAGCCCGACGGCAAGACCGATCATCTGGACAAACTTGCTGTTTTTTCCGGCATCTGGCAATACCCCTCGCGCGTCAAATGCGCGTCGCTGTCCTGGCACACCATGAATGGCTCGCTGGACAAGGTTAAAACCATTTCAACCGAGTGAATTATGGGGACATGTACTTGTTACGTGTCCCCATAATTCCTAAAAGGATTGTCATTCCCGAATGCTTTTGTCGGGAATCCAGACACTATGTCCACACTCGATCAACTTAATCGCCCACTAAGAGACCTGCGCATCTCCGTCATTGACCGCTGCAATTTTCGCTGTCCGTACTGCATGCCCGCGGAACAGTTCCACCGCACCTACGAATTTCTGAACAAAAACGAATGGCTGTCCTTTGATGAAATTGATCGGCTGGCGCGCGTTTTTGTTTCTTTAGGCGTCAAAAAACTGCGCCTCACCGGCGGCGAGCCCTTGTTGCGGCCCAACATTGACGAACTGGTCCGCAAATTATCCACCATTGAAGGGGTAGAAGACCTGGCCCTGACCACCAACGGTTCCATGCTGGCCGAATGGGCAGGGCGCTTAAAAGCCGCGGGCCTCAAACGCCTGACCGTGAGTTTGGATACCTTGGACCCGGACGTCTTTAAGCAAATGAACGGCAATCGGGGCAAGGTGGAGGATGTGCTGGACGGCATCAAAGCCGCCGAGGCGGCCGGTTTTAAACGCATCAAATTCAATGTCGTCATCCAACGCGGGGTCAATGACCATACCATTCTGGACCTGGTGCGGCATTTCCGCGGCACCGGCCACGTCCTGCGTTTCATTGAATACATGGACGTGGGCAATCAAAACCGCTGGGAATACAAGTATGTGGTGCCTTCGTCCGAAATTGTCCAAATGATCCAGGACGTCTATCCTTTGGAACGCTTTGACGGCACCCAGGACGGGGAAACCTCCGAGCGCTACCGTTTCAAGGACGGGCAGGGGGAGATCGGGTTTGTTTCCTCGGTCAGCCACGCTTTTTGCGGCACCTGTAACCGCCTGCGCCTCTCCGCCGACGGCAAAATGTACACCTGCCTTTTTGCCACCCACGGCACCGACCTGCTGGCGAACCTGCGCAACGGCGCCGACGATGCCTTCCTGGCCCATCTCATCCGCGTCACCTGGATGAAGCGCGAAGACCGTTATTCCGAACTGCGGTCCGAACATCGCCAATCTAATAGGAATATTCCTAAGGTTGAGATGTATCATATAGGTGGATGATGAGAAATGAATAATTGGCCAATACCAGAGTTTACAAAAAGCCAAGTCAGTAAGGCCGGGGAAACATTAATTAACCCTACCTCTCCATTACAACAGGTAATGGCATTTCGAATACTCAATAATTGGCGTTCTTGTCACGGGTATCCAATTAATACTTTTCAATCTACTTTAAGGAAGAAGCTTGTTGCGATTGGAGTTCCTAAAGCTATCGTCGCGCAACGTTTAAAAAGAACACCTTCAATTATTAGAAAATTGAAAAGATTTAAGCATATGCAGCTTTCAAGAATGCAAGATATTGGAGGACTAAGAGCAGTGGTTAGGAATTTAGAGCAACTTCGTGCTTTGGAGAGTAATTATGCTAAAAGCCGATTTGAGCATTTTTTTGTAAGTAAAGATGATTATATTCTCTCCCCCAAGAAATCAGGGTATCGGGGGGTTCATATTATTTATAAATATCGTAATAAAAAAGTGCCTGTATACGATGGTTTATTGCTCGAACTTCAAATTAGAACTGATTTACAACACGCCTGGGCAACAGCGGTAGAGACAATTGATACATTTTTAGAATTTTCATTAAAAGCAAGCGAAGGACCAAGAAGATGGCTTAAGTTTTTTGCTTTAGTAGGATCAGCATTTGCGCATTTAGAAGAAACAACACCAGTTCCTGAGTATGGGCATTTATCAAAACGTGAAACATTTCTGGAGGTTGTACAGGCGGCTAAAGGGCTTGGTGTACGTCATAAATTAAGTGCTTTCTCTATTGTTGCAAATCATATTTTGACTGATGAGAAAACCAGTAGCTACCATTATCATTTAATCGAATTAAATCCTGCTGAGAAAACTGTTAGCCTTCGATCATTTGGGCGGGATCAGGTTGAGTTAGCTAATGAGGAATATTCCAAGAAAGAGCAGCGTATTTTAAAAGGTGAAAAGTTGCAAATTGTTCTTGTTTCAGCGGGAAATATTGAAACATTAAAGCGGGCCTATCCTAATTATTTCTTGGATACCAAGAATTTTGTTCAAAGGTTAGATGAAATTGAGACATTAGTTGGAAAACTATAAGAAATAGTAATTCTGATCAATAATGCCCAGCGGATTTGTTAAGGGAGAAAGCATAATGACTGAAAAACAAAGAAAGAAGAACATTAAAAGTATTGAAGAAACCTTGTGGGATTCGGCAAATAAGCTCCGTGGTTCGGTTGAGCCATCAGAATACAAGCATGTGGTGCTGGGACTGATATTCCTGAAGTTTGCCAGCGACAAGTTTGAGGAACGCAAGCAGGAATTGATTGCCGAGGGCAAAAAGAAGTATTTAGACATGGTGGAGTTTTACACCAGCAAGAATGTGTTCTATCTAGCTGAAATCTCACGCTGGAGTTATTTGATCGGAAATGCCAAGCAAGACGACATTGCCATAAAGATTGATACAGCCCTTTTTACCGTTGAGAAGAACAACCCTGCTCTCAAAGGCGCTTTGCCTGACAATTATTATTCACGAATGAATCTGGATGGAAGCAAGCTGGCGGCTTTGCTCGACACCATCAACAATATTAACACCCTTAAAGACAAGCAGCAGGACATTGTAGGCAGGGTGTATGAATACTTCTTGAGTAAGTTCGCCATTGCAGAAGGAAAAGGCAAAGGAGAATTCTACACTCCCAAGAGTATTGTAAACCTGATTGCAGAGATGATTGAGCCTTACAAAGGGAAGATTTATGACCCTTGTTGCGGTTCGGGCGGCATGTTTGTGCAGAGCATGAAGTTTATTGAAAGCCATCACGGAAATAAAAAAGACATTTCCATCTACGGGCAGGAAGCAATTACCACTACTTACAAGTTGGCAAAAATGAATTTAGCCATTCGGGGCATCAGTGCCAACCTAGGCGATGTGGCAGAGAATACTTTCTTTCGTGATCAGCACAAAGATCTGAAAGCCGATTACATCATGGCTAACCCACCTTTCAATCAAAGCCAGTGGCGGGCAGACAACGAACTTACTAACGATCCGCGATGGGCTGGCTACGATGTTCCGCCAACAAGCAATGCTAACTATGCGTGGATTCTAAACATGGTGAGTAAACTATCTGAAAACGGTGCGGCTGGTTTTGTTTTGGCGAATGGTGCATTGAGTGCCGACGGAACGGAGAAAGCTATTCGCAGAAAATTGATCGAGAATAATTTGGTGGAAGCAATCATGGTTTTACCTAAAGGCATGTTTTATACAACACCAATTAGCGTTACACTTTGGTTTATGAATAGAAATAAAAAAGCAAGAACTATTGAACTAAATGGTGAAATTAAGAAATATCGCAACCGAGAGAGAGAAATCTTATTTTTTGATTTAAGAAAGGTGGGGGAACCTTTTGAAAAGAAATTCGTGCAGTTTTCAGAAACCGCTATTAAGCAAATAACCGATACCTTTCATAATTGGCAACAGGCTGGTTTTGAGAAAACATATCAGAATACGCCAGAGTTTTGCCGCAGCGTATCATTTGAGGAAATAGAGAAGAAAGATTTCTCACTGGTACCAAGCAAGTATATTGAGTTTGTAAATCGTGATGAGAATATTGACTTTGACGATAAGATGCAGAGTTTACAAACGGAATTTGCCAACCTGCTGAAAATCGAAGAAGAGTCGAAGAAAGATCTATTAATCGTTTTTAAAGAATTGGGCTATGAAATTAAATTATAACAAACTTGGTCAGTATATTAAGGAAGTAAATGAAAGAAATAGTGATTTGGCTATTACCAAACTTATTGGCGTAAGTATGGAGAAAACATTTATTTCTTCCGTTGCTAATATTGTTGATACAGATATGTCCGTTTATAAGATTCTAAAGAAAGGACAACTTGCTTGTAAGTTGATGAGTGTAGGAAGAGATGAAAAGCTTCCTGTGGATTTATATAAAAATGATGAACCTGCCATCGTTTCGTCTGCTTATTATGTTTTTGAACCAATAGACAACAAGATTCTATTGTCAGAATATTTATTTATGTGGTTATGCCGTCCGGAGAATGATAGATACATTGGTTTTATAAGTGGTGGAGATGTCAGAGGAGGCATATCATGGGAAACATTTTGTGATATTCCTATTAAAGTTCCCCACCCTGCAAAACAAAAAGAAATTGTAAAAGAATACAACGCCATTGTAAAACGCATAGCTTTCAACAGTCAGTTTATTCAGAAATTAGAAGAAACAGCACAGGCAATTTACAAGCAATGGTTTGTTGATTTTGAATTTCCTAATGAGAGTAGAAAGCCCTACAGATCCAATAATGGTGAAATGGAATTTAATGAAAAATTAGAAAGAGAAATCCCAAAGGGGTGGAAAGTTGATGTAATTTCAAAGCTAGTAACGGTAAAAGATGGCACACATGATTCACCCGAACCTACAGAGGTTGGTCATCCCTTGGTTACTTCAACGCACTTGAATCTATACGACCTTTCTTTGAATGAAACCTATAATATTAGCGCAGAAGATTTCAATCAAGCTAATAAACGGAGCAAAGTTGATAAGCACGACATTCTTTTTAGTATGATTGGCACGATTGGTTTAGTTAATTATGTTTTATATGACAATATAAATTTTGCAATTAAAAATGTGGGGCTTTTTAAGACATCTGAGAGAAAAGAAGTCGCAGAATACATTCTTTATTTCTTAAAGAGTGACTATTTGAAGTTACACATTCAATCAAGTTTATTAGGAAGCACTCAAAACTATGTAACATTAGACTTTTTAAGGACAATTCCTATTTTGATTCCTTCCAATAATATTTTTATACAATTTGAAGAATGTGCTGGGAAGATTGTTAATAATATTTATTTAAAAGTAAAAGAAAACAATGCTCTTAAAACAGTAAAGAATTTATTGCTTTCAAAACTTGCGACTATAGAGAATTAAAAAATGTTCAACGAGGAATCATTAGAAAAAGCCGTCATTGAGCTATTTGCAGGGCAACAAATCCCGCACTGCAAAGGTGAGACCATTCATAAAGAAATGAGTGATGTCTTGCTTCGCGATGATTTGAAGAAGTTTTTGCTCAATCAATACGCTGCTGAAGATATTACTCAGCAGGAAATTGAAAGCATCATCCGTAGTTTAGACTTTTTTCCAAGTTCAGCTTTATACGAAAGTAATAAAGCCATCATAAAATTATTGGCAGATGGCTTTACAATAAAGAGGGCAGACCGTAGTAAGAAGGATCTCCGCATTCATCTGATAGACTTTGTAACAGACAATAACATTTATAAGTTCGTGAACCAATTGGAAATATTAGGTTACGAAAAACGTATCCCTGACGGCATTGTTTATATCAATGGCTTGCCATTAGTAGTAATCGAATTTAAAAGCGCAGTAAAAGAAAATACCACCGTCAAAGATGCCTACACTCAGTTAACGGTTCGCTACCGTAGGGATATTCCAGAGTTGTTTAAATACAATGCTTTTTGTGTAATAAGCGATGGCGTGAATAACAAAATAGGCTCTCTTTTTGCTCAATATGATTTCTTTTACGCATGGCGGAAAGTAAATCCTGAAGATGAAGCGGTAGATGGCATCAATTCGCTTTATAGCATGGTGCAGGGCTTGTTTAACAAACAGCGCCTAAAAGATGTAATTCGTAACTTCATTTATTTCCCTGACACAGCTAAAGACGATATAAAGATTGTATGCCGCTATCCGCAATACTACGCCGCTAACAAATTGTTTGATAGCGTTAAGTTGAATATGCGACCACACGGAAGCGGAAAGGGCGGAACTTATTTCGGGGCAACTGGCTGCGGCAAAAGTTTCACCATGCTATATCTCACGCGGTTGCTCATGAAAAGCCCACACTTTGCAAGCCCGACCATTGTATTGATCACCGATCGAACTGATTTAGACGACCAGCTATCAACACAATTTACCAATGCCAAAAGTTTTATTGGCGATGAAAATGTCATCAGCGTAGAAACCCGTGCCGAACTTAAAACACTGTTACAGAACAGAAAAAGTGGCGGTGTTTTTCTTACCACCATTCACAAGTTTACAGAAAGCACTGAGTTGCTCACCGATAGATCAAATGTGATTTGTATTTCAGACGAAGCGCACCGTTCACAGATCAACCTTGACCAAAGAATAGAAGTTACCGATCAAGGGGTAGCTAAGAAATTCGGCTTTGCCAAGTACCTGCACGATTCTTTACCACAGGCTACTTACGTGGGCTTCACCGGTACGCCTATTGATGCAACGCTCGATGTGTTTGGTGAGGTAGTAGATGCCTACACCATGAAGGAATCAGTGAACGATGAAATTACCGTTAGAATCGTTTATGAAGGCAGAGCCGCTAAAGTATTACTCAATGAGCAGAAACTGAAAGAGATTGAAGAATATTACAAGAAGTGTTCGGAAGAAGGCGCGAATGAATATCAGGTGGAAGAAAGTAAAAGAGTCGTTACGCAAATGGAAGTTATTTTGGGCGACCCAAAGCGATTGAAATTAGTAGCCGCAGACTTTGTGGAACATTACGAAAAGCGCATTGAAGAAGGATCTACCATAAGAGGCAAAGCAATGTTTGTAGCCAGTAGCCGCCCCATTGCTTACGATTTGTATAAAGAAATCATTGCCTTACGACCAGAGTGGGCTGAAGCAAAAGAATGCGAGGAAGGCGTAGAATTGACTGCAGAAGAAAAGAGAGAGCTAAAGCCCATTGAGAAAATCAAAATGGTCATGACTCGGCATAGAGATGATCCAAAAGAGCTGTATGACATGCTTGGAACAAAAGAAAGCAGAAAAGAGCTAGACCGGCAATTTAAGATTACAAAATCGAATTTCAAAATTGCAATAGTCGTTGATATGTGGATAACCGGCTTTGATGTTCCATTTTTAGATACTATGTATATCGATAAGCCCATTCAGCAACATTCATTGATACAAACAATCTCCCGAGTGAATCGTGTGTACGAAGGCAAAGAAGCGGGATTGGTGGTGGACTACATTGGAATTAAAACCAATATGAATATTGCTTTGGCGAAATATACAAAAGTTGGTAGTGATGATTTTGAAGATGTAGGCAAAGCGGTTGTAATTGTAAAAGATCAGCTGGACTTGCTTGCAAAGCTCTTTCACAAGTTTGATCTACAACCTTTCTTTAACGGGACAGCAATGCAGCAGCTAAGTTGCCTTAATAACGCAGCAGAGTTTGTCCAGTTGACAGATGAAATGGAAAAGCGTTTTATTGGATTAACCAAGAAGTTACGATCTGCGTATAGCCTTTGCTGCAGCAGCGAAGGGCTTAGCGCTAAAGAAAGAGACCACATCCATTTTTATTTTGCCGTTAAAGCCATTATCCACAAATTAACAAAAGGCGATGCGCCCGATACGGCACAGATGAATGACAAAGTGAGGGAAATGATTAAAGAGGCCTTGATCAGCGATGGCGTAGAAGAGATTTTCAAGCTAGATAAGAACGACCCAAAGAACAGTACAGATATTTTCAGCGATGAATACATGGCAAAGATAGAGAAAATTACATTGCCGAATACTAAAATCAAGTTGCTTCAGAAATTGCTGATTCAAGCAATTGAGGAATTTAAGAAGGTAAACAGAATTAAAGGTGTTGATTTTACCAAGAAGATGAAAAAGCTGGTTGATCTGTATAATGAAAGAAAAGATTTTCAGGCAATGCAAAGCGATGTGTTGGACGATGTAGCCGAACAGTTTGCGAAGCTGTATAGAGATTTGCAGAAGGAGCGCAACTCATTCATGGATTTAGGAATTGATTTTGAAGAAAAGGCATTTTATGACATTCTGAAAGCCATTGCACTGAAATACAAGTTTGAATATCCCGAAGATAAATTGATTGTACTTTCACAAGCAGTTAAAAAGATTGTGGACGATAAAGCGAAATATACTGATTGGTCTCATCGTGATGACATCAAAGCAGAATTAAAGATGGATTTGATTTTAGTTCTCGCTGAACATGGTTACCCCCCAGTACCCAAAGATGAAGTTTTTAAAGAAATATTTGAACAGGCCGAGAATTTCAAGAAATATAGTGAATTATAAAAATAGGGTCCTATTTTAAGTGCCAGTTCTTTTATTAATTTATTAAGGATTTTTTATTAGAAATAGTAACAGGCGCTAATTTTTTTAAGATGAACACTATGAGTGTTTAGCGAAATGGACGTGATTTGGTAAGGGCGGTATAAATTGGGAACGAAAATAAGAAAATATAATCTCAAGGAACTCGTTCGTTTTATCGAGTCGAAGCATGTTGCTGTCCCAGAGTTTCAGCGCGGGTTTGTCTGGAAAACGGGACAGGTTAAGAAGCTTTTCGATAGTCTCATAAAACAATATCCTGTGGGTAGTTTTATTCTTTGGGAAACAAACAAGCATATCGATGCCCGAA
This sequence comes from Candidatus Omnitrophota bacterium, assembly GCA_030650275.1. NCBI lineage: Bacteria > Pseudomonadati > Candidatus Omnitrophota > Candidatus Omnitrophota bacterium. The sequence goes on from JAUSEK010000019.1 coordinate 43,076, forward strand.
CTTTGGATGGTGAAAAATTGCCTCAAAGAAAGTTCTTGATATTAGATGGGCAACAGAGAATGGCAAGTATATATTACCTTTGTCGCCAAAAGAAATTTGTTGAGCCTCGTGTGAAAGATAAGTTTCATGAAACCTGCGATAATCGCGAACGTCAAGTTATTGACTTCGAGAAGTTTTATATCGACAGAAACAAAAAGGGACCGGTTCTGGAATATGCTCGGGAAAGTTCGTGTGAATTGGATTTTAATAAATTCTCTCGTCTCGTTCGAAATAGCTATCGGGTGCCTGTAATAACTATTTCATTGAACGACTATCACCACGCGATAGAAGTATTTGAGCGTATCAATCAGGCGGGCACTCGTATTTCAACGGAATCAATATTCTTATCAGAGACTTGGAATCAGCATTCCAATATTGGTAAAATTTTGAGAACATGGAAAAGGCAAAACAGAGAAGCTCTTACCAGCGGAATAGACACTGTTATCTTTATACATGTTTTCGCGATAATTTTACAGTTAGAGAAACGGAAGCAACAAACAGTCGAGATAGGAATTACTACGCTAAAAAAGATAGCCGAAGAAGTTCATCAGCATACAAGTAACACATATAACAAGATTTTTAAAGATGTCGTAGATTCAGTGGCCCGCGCAGTTACTCATTTAAAAGAAGAATATGAGATCGTTTCCCTTAGCGATTTGCCTTCGCAGACAATGATTACGATTTTAGCGGTATTTTCTTACTATCGAAAAAGAGCACCTACTAAGAAGCAGGCAACTGAGTTGAGAAAATGGTTCTGGCGATCGTCACTTTCTAATCGGTATATCGGTTCTGGCTACTCGCAACATATTGGCATGGATGCTAAGAAGATGCGTGATTTGGCTGAGCATAATCGCGACTTGAAAATCTCCCCAGCGGATATAAAAATATTTGCGAAAGTTAAAGGTGTTGATATACGTGCTGGTCGTTCGACTTACCGTAATATTATTAAACAGGCTCTTTGGCAACAAACCCCAATTTTTATAAATGGAAAAAAGATAAGTCGGGATGATGTTGAATCCGGCCAGCATAAACCAGAAGATGACCATTTTTTCCCTTATGATTTATATCGAAAAGGTATCTCTGGACAAGAAATCAATAATATATTGAATATTCATTTTTTGAATGGAGACGAGAATAGCAGAAAAAAGAATCGTTTACCATCGGAGTGGTTACAAGAACAGATTGACGATATTGGAGCAAATGCTAGCATAGTCGAAAAATATTTTTCCAGTCAGCTGCTGCCATTTAGAAATTTGAAAGATCTTCGCAGATATGAGCGTGCCTTTAAAGAAAAAGGGATGCGGGCGAAACAGAGTAAGTTTGCGCGTAGTTATCAGAGTTTTTTATGGCGTAGATTTAAGCTGTTTGAAAAAACGCTTAATCGCCTACAAAATGGCCGATTGAAATAGGATTCAGTTGGAAACAATTTCACAATCATAAGGATGTGGCGTTGTCCCTAGTTTTGCAGGCGGCGGAGGTGCTGGAGCATTTCTAGTGGAAATCGCCGCAAGAGGTCAAGAAAGTAGCTAAGAGTTTACTTGCGACGCTTAAACATGGGCAGTGAGTGCTTGATTGGTGTAAAAGACAACAAACGCGAGCAGCTGTCCGTGTGGCTATTGGCCGGGTCTCGGATGAATTATCGCAACGTTATGGTTGCGATCTTTTTGAATCAAAGTGTGAGGTCATTTATTGACACATTTATGATAGTTATTTTGGTGAGGGAAGAAGTTATTTTGTAAGAAATTGAGTTTTTATATGAAAAATGCAACAGACCTAAACTATATAAAGACTCGCGATGATTCCTAAATTCAACAAAGGCGACCAGGTTCAGCGTACAAACGACTCCAGTCGTATCGGGGTTATTGTTGATGTGGATGTTTTACATGGTGGAATTCAATATTATAAAGTTTTTTTTGATGGAGAAGAACGTCCGGTTCTTTCAGAGTTTGATATTCGGCCCCACATAGAGGGGGTTTCGCCAGTGGATGTCTTAAGGCTGGGGCACTTGGGATTTTTCGAAGAATTTCAGTTGAACATCCTTTATCAGAAGCTTTCTAAGATTAATATCCTTACAAATAACCTTTATTCATTTAATGCCTCCCGAACCAATTTTTATCCGTATCAGTTCAAGCCACTTCTCAAGTTTCTGGATTCTTTCAACAATCGCGTTCTTATTGCGGATGAGGTAGGTCTTGGTAAAACTATTGAGGCGGGTCTTATTTTTCAGGAATTAAAAGCGAGGCAAAATCTCCAACGGATTCTTGTCGTTTGCCCGTCAGGTCTGAAAGACAAATGGAAGATGGAAATGGAACATCGCTTTGGGGAAGAATTTAATATTTGGCGTCGGCCAGACCTCATGCGTTTCTTGGATAAGCTTGAGGAGTCTTATGCGGTTCAGTCCTTGAAGGTTATTATTCCACTTGAAACTATTCGCTACAGGGGTGTAGTTGAACGAATAGAAGAGATCGGTCCTGCATTTGATTTGGTGATCATTGATGAAGCGCATCATATGCGAAATCAGACAACGCTGAACCATAGGACTGGAAAAGTTTTGAGCGATTTTGCAGATGCTATGGTTATGTTAACGGCAACCCCAGTGCAAATGGGGAATAGAGATCTTTTTAATTTATTGCATATTTTAGATGATGAGAACTTTTCAAATCATCAAGTTTCGGAGGAACTCTTTACTCAAAATGAACCTGTTGTCTTGGCCCAAACATGTTTGAGCCATATTCCCGCAGATCTTGAAAGAGCTGGGGAGTTGTTAACCGATTTTTTTGCGGATTTAGATAAGGCAAGGAAGCCTTATCAGCATAATCTTTGTTTGGATGTTATTGATCGGATGAAGCAGCTCAAGGCAGTTGATCAGCGATTGCCAGAATATCGTCGCCAGTTAGTCGATATTCAGAGGAATGTGTCGGAATTAAACTTTCTAGGACATATTCTAAATCGCACTCGCAAGAGAGATGTTAAAGAAAAGATCGTGTTACGACAGGCTAAAACTGTGAAGGTGGATCTATCTGATAAGGAGAAGGTGTTTTATAAGGCTGTAGAGGCCTTTGTGCGGGCGGATGCAAAGAGGCGGGGCATTGATTCAAGGGTGATTGGATGGATGCTGATCAATCCGTTAAGACGTACGGCTTCGTGTATATCAGCTATGGTGGAGCATTATAAGCAGCATTTAGATAATTCTGAAGTTGAGGATGATGATCCTCTAGATGATGAGAGTGATGAGAAAACAGAGTCAAAAAGCTCAGGTTTTGAATTGGCGCGTAATAATCTTTTGGAAATTATTAACACTTGGGGAGGGTCTACTGAAGATACGAAATTTCAAAAGTTTATGGAGGCTATTCAGAAGTTAAAGAAAGAGGATGGGAAGCTCAAAATAATGGTTTTTGCTTTTTATAAGGCAACCTTACGTTATCTTTCTAAAAAATTGAAAGCTGCGGGGATAAAAAATCTTATTATTTCAGGAGACGTGCCTTATAAAGAGCGAGCGGCATTGATTAATCAATTTAAGGACGAAAATTCTTCTATAGAAGTGTTGTTGTCATCAAGGGTCGGCAGTGAAGGTTTAGATTTTCAATTTTGCGATACCATGGTTAATTATGATCTTCCATGGAACCCAATGGAGGTTGAGCAGAGAATAGGACGCCTTGATCGTATTGGGCAGCGCTCCCAAAAGATCAGAATTTATAACATGTCTTTGGCGGATACAATAGAGGATCGGGTGCTTATGCGGCTTTATGAACGGATCGGGATTTTTGAACGTTCGATAGGAGGATTGGAGCCTATTATGGGCGCGCAGATCCAGGAACTTGTTACTGAGGTGTTGACCAAAGAGCTTTCTGCTAAAGAGCAGGAGGATCTTGTTGAACGCAAGGCATTGATTTTGGAGAAGAAAGAACGGGAGATGCGTGAGCTGGAGGAAAAATCGGCAAAATTTATTGGGGTAGATACTTATTTTGAAGATGAGATTGCAAGAATACAGAAAACAAGAAGATATATAACTCCGCAGCAGTTGAAAAAGTTTATTCTTTATTTTTTAGAGCGGTTCTTCCCAAAGACTCGCTTTGAATATTCCGAAAAGACTTGCCTAGGGAAGATTGTGGCTGATCAAGCGTTGCAAGGTTTTATCTCAAAATGTGAAAAGTCACATGATTTATCAAGATTTTATTCTACGGATGGGGTTGAAATTACCTTTGATTCTGATACGGCTTTGCAGAATCCCAGTATAGAGTTTCTAAATAATACGCATCCACTAACAGCTCTTATCTTAAGGTATTATCAAGAAAATCCGATTCATCACAATAATGCTTATTTTGTTAAACTTGATACGAATATTGCGCCTAAGGGGAAATATTTTTTTTATGTATTCCGACTTAAAATCGAAGCGGCGCGACACACCAACACGATTGAGACAGTTTTTATTGATGAAACCCTTAATGAGATTTGCCCAGGAGAAGATTCCGAGGTTTTGTTAGGTGAGATGCTAGAGAGCGGGCGGAGATCGGAAGATGGAAGCTCTTTTTCTATTGATCCAGGTTATTTGGATCAGTCCCATCGTATGGCGCTAGGGACATTTTTAAAGAATAAGGAACAAAGAAAATCTGATGCGGAACGGAGCAATAACCTTTTGATTGAAGGTCGAGTAGCCAGTATTCGATTAAATTTTGAAAAGAAGATTAAACAGAAACAGAAATTATTAGAAAGGGGTATTCAGGGGAATAAGAAAAAGAGTTATCTTACGATGCTAGAGGGGGAGATTAGGAAATATAGAAATCAAATGGAGGCTGGCATCACTTTGGAGGAGACCAAACGGAGCGTCAGTTGTTCGCATGTTGAAATTGCTGCAGGGATTCTGGAGATCGTGTAGAGTTTTTTTTCAAAAAAAGTCGTTATCTGGTCAGAAAGTCAAACCGGAAGATCAGACCGAAAGTCCTGCCGCTGCGCCTGCAATTATCAAGACATCATCTGGGAAGCTTCCCATTCATGTTGGTATTGATTTTGGAACAAGTTGTTCTAAAGCGTGTTATCAAATCCAAGATGGAAGGGAGAAGGTTTACTTAATTGATTTTAAACATCAGTTAAAGTCTTTTCCTTCATACGTTATTCCTTCAGTTCTTATTGGTGATGAGCAAAATCGGATATATATAGGTGAAGAGGCAGGTGAGGCTGTAGAAGCAGGAAAATGGGGATTAGGGTTAAGAAATTTTAAAACACTCTTAGCGTCAGTTCAGAATGAGGATTTTGTTGACAAAGTTTCCGCATCTCATTTCAAGGAAAATTTACAACTATTAGGTCTTGATAAGGAGGGCGTTGGAGTATCAGAAGTTACGTCTCTTTATGTTGCCTATATGATGCACCGATGCAGAGATTTTCTAAAGCGTCAATATGTAGGCAGAGAATTGCATATTAATTATAATGTGTGTATTCCTATCGATTATGCTGAAGATAATCTCGTAAGAAAAGACTTTGAAAAAATGTTGGCTGTAGCTCAGGAACTCTACAGATTTTGGGAACGAGAGAAAGGTGAGTCGCGCAGTTTATTACGTCTTGCCAGTGAATTAAAAAGCCAGTGTGTATATGATGAAACTCAAATGAATGTTTTTGCTATTCCTGAGGCTGTCGCAGAACTGGTTGGTTATCGTAAGTCTGCGGATAGGGAGGCAGGCTTGTACGCTCTTATTGATATTGGTTCGGGAACAACCGACGTATCGATTTTTAGACTTGACCGAGGTTTGAAAGAGCGTGCTGTGTGGTTGTCATCAGATGCTATACCTATGGGCATGTATCAATTAGAGAAATTAGTTGTGAAAGCTTTGAGGAAACAAGGACATGATGATTCGTTGGGTGAAGTTTATAGAGCTTTCGAGAATTTTAAGGAAATTTCAACCGGGCTTCAGGAGGATGTGTTCTTAAGAATAAGAAAGAGGATTAGGGCTTTTATTAGAAGTGATGAGTATAAAAGACCTTGGAGATCTGCTCATATCAAATTGAGGAAACAAAGAAGAGAGAGTTTGGATGATATAAAGATTGTTTTTCTCGCAGGAGGAGGAGCAAAGATTGCCTTGGCCAAAGGCATGAATTTTCTTTTTAGTTCATCGCCGCTTGCTTCATCGGCGGTTTCTAAAAAGCCCTATAACTTGTCAGCGTTGTCCTGTTCTCCCAATCTAGAGGGTGCTTTGGTTTCTGATTTTTGGCGCCTATCCGTGGCTTATGGATTAAGTTTTCCAGCACCAAAGTTGGGAGAATATAAGCTTCCGAAAGATTTTCCAGAGGATAATCCGCCTTCTTTACCAATACAGGATTGGCCGGATAGGGATGATACGCGGTAAAAAGAAATAGAGTGACAGGCGCTAATTTTTAATGGCAGAAATCAAAACAATCACCGCAAAAATAAGAAAATTCCGCGATGAGCGGGATTGGAAGCAATTCCACAATCATAAGGACGTGGCGCTGTCTTTGGTCTTAGAGGCGGCAGAAGTGCTGGAGCATTTCCAGTGGAAATCGCCGCAAGAGGTCAAGGAACATGGCGAGGCCTGCAGGTCCGAGATCTCGGATGAGCTGGCGGATGTTGCCGTGTATTTATTTGAACTCGCGGATAATCTCGGGATCGATTTGTCAAAGGCCATTGATATCAAAATGAAGAAAAATGCCCTGAAATACCCGGTTGAGAAAGCCAGGGGCAGGCATACGAAATACAACAATCTTTAGGTAGAAATTAAACATTTGAAAATCGCGCCAGGAATCATTAGAATCATCCTTAGTCAAGCAGGGCTTCCCCGGCCGTAGTCTGTTTGACAAAAATCCCCTGTAGTAAATCTATTAACTTTTAATCTACAAGGGGGTATTCCATGTTCAAGAAATCAGAAACTGTCGCATCGGTCGAGATCATTCAAAACAAGATCTTTTTGATCCGGGGCCGGAAGGTCATGCTGGATAGGGATCTAGCGGAATTATACGGAGTGCCGACAAAAAGGTTTAATGAACAGGTCAAGAGAGGCATAAAGAGGTTTCCAGCAGATTTTATGTTTCAATTGACCCAGGAAGAATATGAAAACTTGAGGTCGCAAATTGCGACCTCAAGTTGGGGAGGAAGACGGTACCTGCCTTATGTATTTACCGATTACGGTGTAGCAATGCTTTCCAGCGTGTTAAATAGTGACCGAGCTGTTGAGGTTAATATACAGATCATGCGGGCTTTTGCCAGATTGAGGGAGATGATTATTTCCCACAAAGATCTGGCTCGCAAGATCGAAGACCTGGAGCGGAATTTTAAAGACCATGATAAGAAGTTTGTTGAGGTTTTTGAGGCGATCAGGCGGTTGCTGCAGAAAAAAGAAGAGCCGCCCAAGCCCAAGATACCGATCGGGTTTCATCCGCCAATGAAGCCGTAAAAAATATAAAACTCCAGCCGTTGGTTGGAGAAATTAACATTTGAAAACCGCGCCAGGAATCATTAGAATCATCCTTAGTCAAGCAGGGCTTCCCCGGCCGTGATCTGCTTGGTAAATTCCCCTCCAAGTGAGGACATTGATACGATTCTTCAAGGTGCCAATTTGGCTCCCCATGCGGAGCATCAGTCTTCTTGATACAATTTGACAATACTACTTATGAGTAGTATACTTTCAGTGAGGCCAAAGATGAAAAACAAGATCGCCTATATAAAGAAAGAGCAGAAAAGAATCACCGGATTAGTCGCTCGCAAATTCAAGGACTATTACTTGACCGGCGGCACGGCGCTGGCTTTTTATGTCCGGCACCGTTTCTCGGAGGATTTAGATTTTTTTAGCCAAAAGTATGACAAGAAAACACCGGAAAAGATCATGGCCTATATTTCCCAAGAAACCGGATTTGATTATCAACTGGATGCCGAGCAGGATGATCCTAAATTAATTCCGATGAAGGTTTATTTTATGGAATTAAAGGGTGGTGAAGTATTGAAGATAGATTTTGTTAAGGATTATGTCGCAAATGTCCATCCAATCAAGAACGGTATGCACTCCATGGATGATATTTACTACAGGAAGATCTGTGCGGCGATAGGGGGCCAGGAAAAACAAGGCGAGGCAGGGCAGGTCGTGGCCACGGGCCGGCGAAGCGTTAAAGACCTGTTTGATATTTACTATCTTTCTTCTCATTACAAGTCGTTGGCGGATTTTTTCTTTGAATATTTTGCGTACAACCATACAGAACGCCTTGAAGCCTGGTACAGAGGGTTTGACCGGACAGAAGCAAAATTGGCTTTGATGGACCTGGTTCCCAAGGTGGACACGGGGAAGGTTTTTAAGTATTTGGATGGGCAAATATTAAAACTGATCCCTGGAAAACTGTTGTGAGGCATCTATGAAGATCAATTGGTTGTGGGACACAACGCTGAACAAGGTGCGGGTCAAGAAGATCCTGCATAATGAAAGAGACCCGCGTTTTTACATTTATGCGGAGAAGTTGTTTTCCCGTGTCGACGATCCCAAGGAGGCCTTTAGTTATGTTTCTAAAGAAGCTTTTTGCCGTCAATGGCCTGTTGTCAGAAAAAGGATCGCAAAAGATGCCTGGGCAAGAGAGAGGGCGGGTTTCTGGCAGGGTATCTATGAACAGACGTTGAGTATCCCGCCAGAGCGATTAAGTGTTGCCCAACGGATCAAAGAATTAAGGGTCCATATGGGGTATACCCAAAAGGAAATGGCTAAAAGATTGGGTGTTATTCAGCAGTACGTTTCCCGTTTGGAAGCCGGCCGGGAGAATTTGACCTTGGATACCTTAAAACGGATAGCCCAAGTTTTTGATAAAGATCTGATCGTTCAATTGAATTAATTCGAGTGGCACGTTATGAGGTTTGGGTGAGGGAAGTTTTTGAAAACTGCACCAGGAATCATTAGGATCATTCTTAGTTAAGCAGGGCTTCCCCGGCCATAGTTTGCTTGCTCCCCGTAGCACAAGCGTTATAATCTATTAAACAGAAGGGGGCATCATGTCTCAAGAAATGATCTCAACCAAAATTGCCATTTTTAAGGGTAAACAGATCAGGAGAACCATTCATAATAATGAATGGTGGTTTTCAGTTGTGGATATCGTAGGGTCTCTGACGGATAGTGAAAATCCCAGGGATTATTGGTATAAAATGAAGGTTCGTGAAAAAGATGATGCGGGTGTTGAACTGTCGACATTTTGTCGACAGTTGAAATTAGTCGCACCGGATGGCAAGAATAGGGAAACTGACTGCGCTGATACAGAGGGCATATTCCGTATTATCCAATCCATCCCATCACCCAAAGCTGAACCTTTTAAGCGTTGGCTGGCCAAGGTCGGTTATGAGCGTATTCAAGAGATAGAAAATCCCGAGCTTGCGGCTAAACGGATGCGGTTGCTCTATAAGCTAAAGGGATATAGCGATGACTGGATCGAAAAGCGCATGCGCGGCATTGTCATCCGGGAAGAATTAACGGATGAATGGCAGAAGCGTGGCGCACAGGAAGACAAAGATTACGAGGTTTTGACCGCCGAAATAGCCAAAGCCACGTTTGGCATCACTCCTAGTGAGTACAGGAAGTTAAAAGGGTTAAAGCGTGAAAATCTGCGGGATCATATGGATGATTTTGAGCTGATCTTTACGATGCTGGGAGAGCGTTCTACAACGGAAATCCACCGCACCGAAGATTCCAAAGGTATGGCTAAATTAAAAGATGACTCAAAAGCCGGTGGGGACATTGCCGGGGGCGCCCGCCAACAGTTGGAAAAAAGGCTTGGGCGGTCGGTTGTTTCAAAAGAGAATTATTTAAATAAGCCACAGAATAAGAAGTTGCCTAGGAAATAAAAAAATATGTCTAAACTACAGGATTTGATCGAATGGGATTATTTGGGGTCGCATTATAGCGTGTACATCAAGCATTTTACGGACGATGACGGCAAGAGGGGGATGACGATGGTTTTTGAGGACGTGACCCGGGAAAAGGTCACGGAAATGACCGTTCCCTCGCGCAAATTCCCCGCGTTCCTGAAAGCGGTTAACGGCGGTGCAGAGCCGTATAGAGGGATCTTTTGAGGTCCACCTATTTTTACCCGGCAATTTGATTGACAGGGGGTTGCCCGGTGATATATTGAAAACAGATGTATCGGAGAGTCCTGTGTTGAAGGGGGAACCTGGACTATAAAAAAAGTAAAACCTTCGCAAGGTCAGATGGCTGACTCGGCGGGGTTTTTTTATTTATATCAAACGAAAGGACAGGATTATGGAAACGGGAAAGATCTTCAGGGATTCACAGATCATTGTTTTGGGTGTTTGCATTGCGGTGGCCACCGTCGCGGCGAGTTTGATATTGGCCAAAGGGTTTATGGCGGTGGTCAAATTCAACCAGCAGGTGGTGACGGTGACCGGGTCGGCGCAAAAGAACATTAAAAGCGATAAAATTGTCTGGAAGGCGATCTTCAGCCGCCGCGAACGCGACCTGCCCAGCGGCTATAAAAAGGTCCAGGAAGACCTGGATAAGGTGAAAAAATATCTGATGAACCAGGGTGTGGTGGATAGCGAGATCATTATTCAGCAGATCGTCAGCGACAAAGTATACAAGAAAACTTCGCAGGGCAAGGACACCAATGAAATTGATTATTACGCCTTGATCCAGCCCATTGAGGTGTGGTCCAATCAGGTGGATAAGGTGACGGCGGTGTCGCGCGGCTCAACGGAGCTGATCAATCAAAACATCGCCTTTGAATCCGGCGCGCCGGAGTATTACTATACAAAACTCGACGAACTTAAGATTGAAATGCTGGCGTTGGCCACCGAGAACGCGAAACGGCGGGCCGAGAACATGGTCAAGGCCACGGGCAATAAGATCGGGTTTATCCGTTCGGCGAGGATGGGGATATTCCAGATCACGCCGGTCAATTCCACCGAGGTTTCCGACTACGGCGTGAATGACACCACATCGCTGGAGAAAAAAGTGACGGCGGTGGTGAATGCGGGGTTTAGTATTGAATGAAAATCTTTGTGAAAACGCATCCCAAGGCCAGGAAAATACAGGTGCTTGCCAGGGATGCGGCCCATTATGAGGTTTGGGTGAGGGCCAGGCGGTCATTGAGATCGATGATTAGTTTACCAAAACCCCTGCTCATTGGCTCCGGGTGCGTTTTGGAACTTGCCGGCGAAGCGCACTTCGCGGTTTAAGACCAGATCAAATTTTGCCTTGACCAGCAGGGCCATTTTCAGCGATAGGTCGTGCACGTTTTGCGCTGTGCAGTGAGGGCCTTTGATGATGATATTGGCGTGTTTTTCAAAAATTTGGGCCCCGCCGACTTTTAAGTTTTTCCCGCCCGCCTGCTCCAAAAACCATCCCGCGGCCTGACGGCGTTCGGCTTTGGAGGTGGGCTCAATGTTACGGAAAAAACTGCCGGCGCATGGATGGGTGACCAGGTCAGGATGCTTTTCAGCGCGCGTTTTCAGGATGGCGGCGCGTTCCGTCGCCAGTGCAACACAGTCGCCCGGTTTGAGGGCAAAGGTGACGTCCAGGACGATCTCGCCGGTTTCTTTCAGGCGCGAGTGGCGGTAAGCGAAGGCAAAGTAGTCCGGACCGACGGTCTTGGCATTGCCTTTGTGGTCCAGGATGGTCGCGGATTTAAGCACATCGCCCACTTGTTTGCCCCAGGCGCCGGCATTGCCCACCACAGCCCCGCCTACGGTGCCTGGAATGCCCGTGGCGTAATTTAACCCTTCCAGGCCCTCTTCCACCATGTTCAGGGCCAGCGCGTCCAAAGACGTGCCGCCGGACACTGTCACGTCATCGTTGCTGCGTTTGATGAGCGGGGTAGGACTGACAAAACGCACCACCGCAGCGTCCAGGCCCTCGTCCGAAACAACCAAATTGGACCCGCCGCCGATGAGCACGAACGGTGTTTTGTCAGCCGCCAGTTGTTTCACGGCCTGTTTGACTTCATCAGGCGTTTGGCAATCCAGCAAATACCGGCAAGGGCCGCCCAGGCGGAACGTCGTATAATCCGCCAGCAGGGCGTCGGGGATGCTTTTCATTATTTCGGGAGGCCTTCTAAATACGCGTTGACCGAGGCGATGCCGTTATTGACGGACACGGCATTGTATCCTTCGGCCTGAAGGAGTTCGGCCACGTGATGGCTGCGGCCGCCTTTGGCGCAGAAGATGAGATAGGACGTGTCCTTGCTCAAGACATCTTTGTTCAAAGGAAATCCGGAACAGGGCATGCACAGATGTTCAGCCTGCGCGGGCCATTCCCGGATCTCTTCGTCCTCGCGCACGTCCACGAGTGCGTATTTTTTGAAATCCTCCGGGGAAATGCTGTGGATGTCAATGTCAATATCTGCTGGATTCATACTTTCACCTCGTGTTGACAGCCGCGCACCCAGTCGGAAGTCCCATCCGCGAAGAATTCTTTTTTCCAGATGAGCAGGCGTTTTTTAACTTCTTCAATAATGTAGCGCGAGGCCTTAAAGGCCTCGTCCCGGTGGCTGGCCCAGACGCCGATCCATATTGCTGTTTCCCCGACGTTGAGTTTGCCCACGCGCTGGACGCATACCGCGCGCGTGACGGGAAAAAGAGACAGGGCCTCGGCCATGATCTTTTTGCCTTCTGTTGTGCAGGCCGGCGTATCAGCGATGTATTGCAGAACGCTGACCTTGCCGCTGCCGTGTTGGTCGGCGCGGACAATGCCCTCAAAGGTCACCAGCGCGCCGTCGGCGTCGTTGGCGCCGGTATTTTTGAAAGAGGCGATGTCAATGGAGCTTTCCTGAAGGATGAACATCAATAAGTCACCTTGACAATGCCACCGAGGATCTTGCACTGGCATCCGAGGCGGTGATTGCGGTCCTGGCCCAGGGCCGATTCCTCTTCATTCAGTTCGTTGAGGTTTTCGGCGCCTTCAAGCACTTCGATCTGGCAGGTGCCGCAGACCCCGGAGTTGCAGGAAAAGGGGATGCCGGCGGTTTCGCACGCTTCCGCGATCTGTTTGCCGTCGGGGACTTCGTATTCAATATTGTCAATGAAGAGTTTGGCCATAAATGAGCCCCACAGGGCGAATTTATCTCGAGTCCCGCTATGCGGGACGAGAGATCTCTTATTCCTTAAACTGCAGCACCGGAAAAACAATATTTTTTTCCGGATTAGGGAATTCCTGCACGCTTGTGCCGGGATAGGCGTTTTGGATCTTTTCAATGATGGTGTCCACCAGATAACGGGGGACGGACGCCCCGGAACTTAAACCGACCTTACTTTTATTTTTAAAGATACTGACATCCAGTTCTTCCGCCGTGTCCACGATATGGCTTTCAACGCCCTGGCCTTCGCCGGTTTCCCGCAGGCGGTTGCTGTTGGACGAATGCGGCGAGCCGCAGATGATGATGATGTCGCAGGTCTTGGCCAATTCCTTGACCGCGTCCTGGCGGTTCTGGGTGGCATAACAAATGTCCGAGCGCGACGGGCCCACGAGTTTGGGAAATCTTTTCTGGAGTTTGGCAATGATGCCCTTGGTCTCATCCACCGACAAGGTGGTTTGGGTGATATAGGCCACGGTCTTGCCGGGGGCTATGTCCAGATCGTCCACGTCATCTTCATCTTCCACAATATGCAAAAAGTCGGGACGGACATAGCCCGATGTGCCCACCAGTTCCTGATGCCCGACGTGCCCGATGAGCACGGTGTCAATGTTCTGGCTGGAAAATTTCACCGCTTCTTTGTGGACCTTGGTGACTAAGGGGCAGGTGGCATCCACGTATTTCAATTGACGGGTCTTGGCCTGGTCAATGAGGGTCGGGGGAATGCCGTGGGCGCTGAAAATGATGCGGCTGCCTTCGGGAACGTCGTTAAGGTCTTCAACGAAAATAACGCCCCGCTCGCGCATGTCATTGACCACCGACGTGTTGTGCACGATGTCGTGATAGACATAAAGCGGCGTGCCGTAGGTTTGCAGGGCCAATTCCACGATATCAATGGCGCTGGCCACCCCGGCGCAAAACCCCTGTGTCCTGGCTAGAAAGATTTCCATATATTGCTTTTTTGGCTGATGTTCCTTATAATACGCCGTCAATTATAGCATTTTTGCTTGAGGTGTAAATGACTCCTTGCATTCTCCCTTGTGGGAGTCATCCTGAGCGAGGCTGAGCGAAGTCGAAGCCGAGTCGAAGGATTCTCATGATCAAACGTCGTCAAACACCTGTTGTAGTTGTCGGCCCGGTTCTTTTGGGCGCTGGCCAGCCGGTGCGCATCCAGTCCATGACCGATACGCCCACCGCGGACGTTGAGGCCACGTTGGCCCAGACCAAGTCGCTCATTGAGGCCGGCTCTGAATTGGTGCGCTGGACCATCAATGACAATGACGCGGCCAAAGGAGCGGCCGAGGCCATACGCCGCCTGCGCAGTGAGGGCATCACCACACCCATCATCGGTGATTTTCATTTCAACGGCCACACGCTTTTGAACAAACATCCCGAAACCGCCCGTTTGCTGGACAAATACCGCATCAATCCCGGCAATGTGGGTAAGGGCAAAATGCACGACGACAATTTCGCGCAGATCGTCAAGATCGCCGTGGATAACGGCAAGGCCGTGCGCATCGGCGTCAACTGGGGGTCCTTGGACCAGGAGCTTTTGACGGCAATGATGGATGCCAATGCGCGTCTGGCTAACCCTAAGGATTTCCGCGATGTGACCATTGATGCCATGATCCAAAGCGCTTTGCGCTCGTCGGAATACGCCATTAAATTGGGTTTGCCCAAGGAAAAAATTGTCTTGAGCGTGAAAATGTCGGTTCTGCAGGACATGGTCGCGGCGTATCGCCGTCTGGCCGCATCCTGCGATCTTGCTTTGCATTTGGGATTGACCGAGGCCGGGGCTGATGTCAAAGGCGTGGCGTCGAGCGCCGCGGCCTTGTCCATTTTATTGCAGGAAGGCATCGGCGATACCATCCGCGTTTCCCTGACGCCCCAGCCCAATGTGCCGCGCGCCAAAGAAGTGGAAGTGTGCAAAGAGGTCTTGCAGGCCATGGGGTTTCGGCATTTTGCGCCGAGCGTCACCAGTTGTCCCGGATGCGGCAGGACGTCGAGCGATTATTTTCAGTATCTGGCCCGCGACATCAATGACCATATCAAATTGAAAATGCCGGCGTGGAAAAGCAGGTATCCGGGCATTGAGCAATTAAAGATCGCGGTGATGGGATGTGTTGTCAACGGTCCCGGCGAGAGCAGGCACGCGGATATCGGCATCAGTCTGCCCGGTACCTCCGAGACGCCCATCGCGCCCGTTTACGTGGATGGCAAAGAATCCGTGACGCTCAAAGGCGGGAGAATTAAGGAAGAGTTTATTGATATTCTTGAGAATTACATCAAAAAGCGGTATGCGTAATATGGAATCTTCCGACAAGAAGTCGCTGATGCAGCTTCACCCCAGAAGGGTTGACATTGTCCTTCTGATCCTCACTTCAGCCGTATTGCTTTATAAGGGTTTTCAACTCCCTGTCCTGACGGTAAGAAAGTTGTGGGAAAAGAACACCTTTTCGATCCTTTCAGGCATTGATAATCTTTGGGCGGAAGAGTATTATTTTCTGGCAGCTCTCATTTTTTTCTTTTCGGTTGCTTTTCCTGTTGTAAAATTATTTTTTCTTGCGGTGATCTGGTTTGTGAAGTTAGGGAATGAGCTGAGAAGAAAAATGCTTTTTTGTCTGGAAGTTTTGGGCAGATGGTCGATGCTGGATGTTTTTATCG
Source organism: Candidatus Omnitrophota bacterium (assembly GCA_030650275.1). Taxonomy (NCBI): domain Bacteria; kingdom Pseudomonadati; phylum Candidatus Omnitrophota; species Candidatus Omnitrophota bacterium. The sequence continues at coordinate 58,838 of JAUSEK010000019.1, forward strand.
CCGCTGTTCTGGTCGTGACCGTCAAATTAGGCGCTTTGGCATCGGCCAATCTGGAAGACGGGATCTATTTTTTCGGAATGTCCATTTTGCTGGCCATGATCGCCACTAATTTAGTGGATTATTTGGCGCGCCGCGTTTAATCATATTTTCTCCACGTCTTTGTCTTGCCGTCGTAAATCTCTTTCACACGTTGATCAGCGGGTAATCCATCCTCCAGCGGCCAGGCCGTGACTTCCAGTTTATTCCCGTCAATATCGTAGAAATACAGTGACCAGCTTTTTTCGCGTTTTTTGGCGTATTCAATGGTGACGCCATGTTCTTCCAGACGCTTGATCATGGGTCCAAAATCGTCGGAGTGGACGCGGAACGAAAAATGATTGGCACCCAAGCCCTCATGAGCAAAAGGGTGCGCATCGTCAAGGTTCTTAGCTTGGATGATCCCCAGCAAGGAGGGGCCGCAGTCCAAAAAGTATTCAATCCCGGGTTTGGATGGTTCGCGCGCGGTGATTTTTAAGCCGATCACCTTCGTGTAGAACTCAACCGACTTGTCTAAGTCGCGCACGTTCAAAGCCACGTGATCTATGCCCTGAATTCTGATCATATTTTGACTGTCCGTTCGATCTTACGCTGTTTGAAAATAAGATATTCGTTGTACCCGATGGACTTGGCCAGATCAACGGCCTTGTCAAAATCGCGGCCCACGTCCTTGGGGTCATGCGCGTCCGAGCCGAAGGTGAGCGGCACACCGGCTTCGTGATAAATTTTCAGGCAGGCGGGGGCAGGGTACATTTCCTTGACGGGTTTTCTTAGGCCCGAGGTGTTGATCTCAACAGCAACGCCGGTTTCCTTGAAGACCTTGGCCGTGGCTTTGACCTCGTCGGTCAGGTCCGCGGTCGGCCTGTAGCCGAATTTTTTGGGCAGATCGCAGTGGCCGATGATATTAAAGAAGCCGGTTTTGGCGCTTTGGCGCAACAGGGCGTAGTAATCACGGTAGATTTGGTTGATGTCCTTTGTTTTCCATTCTTCAACGGTGGCGGGGTCATCCACAGCCCAGCCGTTGATAAAGTGCACGGACCCGATGATATAGTCGTACGGATAGCCGTCAATGATGGCCTTGGTCTTGGCTTCAAAGCCGGGGATAAAATCCGATTCCAGCGCCGTCTTGATGGTGATCCGGCCGGCGTACTTGGCACGTACTTCTTCGATCATGCGATGGTAGAGGGGCAGTTCGTCGAGGTCCATGGTGATGCCCGGCATGGGCTCATGGACCATGGGCGCGTGGTCGGAAAAACCTATTTCCTTGAGGCCCGCCTTGAGCCCAAAGCCAACGTATTCTTCGGGACTGCCAACGGCATGCCCGCAAAGAGGGGTGTGCATGTGATAATCGGTCTGGGGCAACATAAGCGTTGATTATAGCAGAGCTTTGCCAATTTACAATGGTAGACAGCGTCCGGCAGCTGTGTTATGATTGGCACTTATGGATGAATTTTTCCGCAAAATGATCGAAAGCATCGGGGAAGACCCCAAGCGCGAAGGCCTGCTCAAGACGCCTCACCGCGCGGCGCGGGCTTTTGAATTCATGACCCAGGGGTACAAGACAGACGTCAAGGAGATCGTCAATAACGCGGTCTTCACGTCCGATAATGACGAAATGGTCATCGTCAAGGACATTGAAATGTATTCCCTGTGCGAGCACCATATGCTGCCGTTTTTCGGCCGGGCCCACATCGGTTATATTCCCAACGGCAAGATCATCGGTCTTTCCAAAATAGCCCGCATCGTGGACATGTATGCCCGGCGCCTGCAGGTGCAGGAAAATCTGACCAAGGAGATCGCGCAAACCCTGATGCACGTCACCGGCGCTTTGGGTGTCGGGGTCGTTATCGAGGCCCAACATTTGTGCATGATGATGCGCGGGGTTGAAAAACAGAACTGCTGCATGAAAACATCCTGCATGCTGGGCGCGTTCCGTAAAGACGCTTCCACCCGCACGGAATTCTTGAGTTTAATCAAATGACATTCAAAGGCACGGCTCTGGTGACCGGCGCGGCCAAACGTTTGGGCGCGGCTGTTGCTTTGCATTTGGCAGGGCAGGGGCATCACGTCGCTTTGCATTATAACCGTTCCAAGACAGAGGCCATGAAAACAGCCCAGGCCATTTATAAAACAGGCGTGCGCTGTGAATTGTTCGCCTGCGACTTGTCCGATGAAAAAGCCGTGTCGGGCCTTGTCGGCCAGGTCCACCGGTCCATGCCGAACTTAAATCTTTTGGTCAACAGCGCTTCCATGTTCATCCCCGGCCGTTTCGGGGGGGACATGGGTTTATTTAAAACGCACTGGGACATCAATTTTAAAGCGCCCTATATCCTGTCCTGCGCTTTTGTCCGGATGGTCAAAAAGGGGCACATCATCAATTTTATTGATACCAACGTGGCCAAGAACGTCACCCGTTATGAGGATTACCTTTTGACTAAAAAGACCTTGTATGCGTTCACCAAAATGGCCGCGGCCGCGTGGGGTCCGCATATCCGCGTTAACGGCATCTCTCCGGGCATGATTCTTTCGCCGGTGAATCACCCGTCGGATGACCGCGCCCGTCGCGCGAAAAAGATCCCGTTGCAGAGGGTCGGGCATCCCAAATACATCGTGCAGACCCTGCAATTCCTGCTGGACAACGATTATCTCACCGGCCAGATCATTGCCACGGACGGCGGAGAGGGGTTGGTTTAATGATGGCTACCATACGCATCAACGATCTTCGCCTGCGCGCCTTCATCGGCACCCACCCTTGGGAACGCAGGAACAAACAGGACCTCATCCTGAATTTGGCCATCTGCTACGATGCTTCCAAAGCGTCCAAGTCCGACCGCCTGAAGGATGCCCTGGATTACGAAGCCCTGACTGAAAGGGTGGGCCGCACGGTCCAGCGTTCCCGGCACTATCTATTAGAGAAGCTGGCGGCCAAGGTGCTGGACGTGGTGCTTGCGGCTGACCCCAGGGTCAGCGGCGCCTGGGTGCGTCTGGACAAGCCCCATGCCATCGGCGAAGCCCGTTCGGTGTCTTTTGAGCTTGCGCGCGCCTTGAAAAAATAAATTTTCCTTGCACCCGACACAGGCATTGGTAATATAGCCCTATGTTCAAAGATCAGGTGGTTTTGGTGACCGGGTCCACCCGGGGCATCGGCAAAGAGATCGCCAAGGCCTTTGCCGGTCAGGGGGCGAGTGTCATTGTGATCGGCCGTGACGCCGGACAGGCGGGCCAGGCAGCTGCTGAAATCATTGCAAACGGCGGTTCGGCAGACGGTTACGCGTGCGACGTAACGGATGGCAACAGCGTCCAAGAAACGGTCAATAAAATTCTTGACAAACATAAGCGCATTGATATATTAGTCAACAACGCCGGCATCACGCGTGACAATCTGCTCTTGAGGATCGACGAGTCCGATTGGGACGAGGTCATCAGGGTCAATCTCAAGGGCGTTTTTAATGTCACCAAGGTGATTGCCAGGGCGATGCTCAAAGCCAAAAAGGGCAAGATCATCAGCATCGCATCGGTCATTGGAATTACGGGGAACGCGGGACAGGCCAATTACGCGGCGAGCAAGGCCGGCATCATCGGTTTTTCCAAGTCCGTCGCCAAAGAACTGGCGTCCCGGGGCATCACGGTCAACGTCGTGGCGCCCGGATACATCCTCACCGACATGACCGCCCGGCTTTCCCAGGCGGTCCAGGATGGTATCATGAAGGACATCCCCTTGCAGCATTTTGGCAGTCCCCGCGATGTGGCCGGCGTATGCATGTTTTTGGCCTCACCGGCGGCGGACTATATCACCGGCCAGACCATCGTCGTTGACGGCGGTTTGACGCTTTAAGGGTAGGGGCGGGGTAACCCCGCCCGTACAGGAGTAATAACAAGGAGGTTTCTCAATGGCAGCACAAGACAAGATCAAATCGATCATTGCCGAACAATTGGGTGTCAAACCGGAAGAGGTCACTCCCGGCGCGTCGTTCGTGGACGATCTGGGGGCGGATTCTCTGGACACCGTTGAATTGATCATGGCCCTGGAAGAGGAATTCAACATTGAGATCCCCGATGAGGACGCTGAAAAGATGAAGACGGTGGGGGACGCGATCAAATACATTGAAGAAAAAGCCAGCGTTTAAGTTTTGGTCCAGGCGTTCTTTGTTTCACCTTTGCCCCGGCTTTGAGGTCGGGGCAAAATTTTAATAGGGGTTTTTGAATGCATAAAAAACGTGTGGTCGTCACCGGCATGGGGGCGCTTAGCCCGGTCGGCAGCGGCACAGAAAAGTTTTGGAAAGCATTGGTCGCGGGCCAAAGCGGCATACGCCCCATCACGCATTTTGATGCCTCTGCTTTTGATTCGCGCATCAACGGCGATGTCATTGACTATGACCCTTTGCAGCATTTTTCCACCAAGGATGCCCGTAATCTGTCACGGTTCATCCAGTTCGGTGTGGTCGCGGCCAATGAAGCCATGGCGCATTCCAAACTGGAGATCAAGAACATGGACCCTTACCGCGTCGGGGTCATCGTGGGCTCGGGCATCGGCAGCATGGCTTCCGCCGAGGAGGAGTATGAGAAATTTTTGGCCAAGGGCCCCGGCCGCATTACACCGTTCTTTATCCCCAAGATGATCATCAACGAGGCCGCGGGCCAGATCTCCATCAATTTAGGCGCCAGAGGCCATTGTTCAGCGGTGGTCACCGCCTGCTCGACAGGCAATAATTGTATCGGCGATGCTTTTCGCATGATCCAGCACGGGGAAGCCGAGGCGATGATCGCCGGCGGCGCTGAAAGCGCCACGTCTGTTTTGGGTCTTGGCGGATTTTGCGCTCTGAAGGCCTTGTCCAAATGCAATGACGCGCCCCAGAAAGCAAGCCGGCCTTTTGATCTTAACCGCGACGGTTTTGTCATGGCCGAAGGCGCGGGGATCGTTATTTTGGAAGAATTGGGATTCGCGAAAAAACGGGGGGCCCGCATTTTGGCCGAGGTGGTTGGTTACGGCTCCACCGCCGACGCGTATCATATCACCGCGCCGCATGAAGAGGGGGAAGGGGCGGTGAAGTCCATGGAATTCGCGCTCAAGGACGCGGGATTGACCGTCCAGGACATTTCTTACATCAATGCCCACGGCACGTCAACGAAACTCAATGACCAGATCGAGACCCTGGCGATCAGGAAGGTCTTTAAGGACAGGGCCAAGAAAGTCCCCATTTCTTCAACCAAGTCCATGACCGGCCATTTGCTGGGCGCTGCCGGCGCCATTGAACTCATTGCCTGTATCATGGCCATCCGTGACAATGTCGTGCCGCCAACCATTAACTATGAGACCCCGGATCCCGACTGTGATCTGGATTATGTGCCCAACGTATGCCGCAAGGTTGATATGCAGGCGGCCATGTCCAATTCGCTGGGGTTCGGCGGCCATAACACCACCCTCGTCGTAAAACGGTTTAAAGAATAATATGAAAACATATCAAATTGCCGTCATCCCGGGCGACGGGACCGGGCCGGAGGTCATCCGTGAGGGCTTGAAGGTCCTGGATGCCGCTGGTCAAAAATACGGATTTAAGGTCGACAAAACAACCTTTGATCACGGCGGAGCCCGTTATTTAAAGACGGGCAAGACCCTTGAAGACCAGGACATCGCGGCGATCAGGAAATTCCAGGCGATCTATCTGGGCGCCATCGGCCATCCCGACGTTCAGCCGGGCATTCTGGAGACCGGCATCCTTTTGAAACTGCGTTTTGCGCTGGACCAGTACATCAATCTGCGTCCGGTCAAATTATACAATCAGGATTTCTGCCCTTTGAAAGGCAAAACACCGGCGGACATTGATTTTGTGGTGGTCCGTGAGAATTCCGAAGGCCTGTACAAGGGCATGGGCGAATTCCGGGACAAGGGCACGAAGGATGAGGTCGCCATCCAGATCTCTTACAACACGCGCAAAGGTGTTGAGCGCTGTGTGCGTTATGCGTTTGAATACACGCGCCGGCGCAACAAGGCCAAAAAATTGACCTTGTGCGGCAAGACCAATGTGTTGACCTATGCGTGGGACCTGTGGCAGCGCACCTTTAACGAGGTGGCCAAGGAATACCCCGACGTGAAAACCGATTACGCGCATGTGGATGCCACGACCATGTGGTTCGTGAAAAATCCGGAATGGTTTGACGTCATCGTCACGGACAACATGTTCGGCGACATCATCACCGACCTGGGCGCCATGATCCAGGGCGGCATGGGCATCGCGGCCGGCGGCAATATCAACCCGCAGGGCGTTTCCATGTTCGAGCCCATCGGCGGCAGCGCGCCGAAATACACGGGCAAAAACGTCATCAACCCTTTGGCGGCGATCTGTGCGGCGGGCATGATGCTGGAAACTCTGGGCGAGCCAAAAGCGGCGAAAGCCATTGAAGATACGGTCATTCAATTTGTGACAACGAAGGTCAAGTCCCTGGCCGCAGGCCAGATGGGGTATTCGACGAGCGAGATCGGGGACATGATCGCAGAGGCATTCCAATGAAAAAATACAATGTCGCTATTTTGGGTATCCGCGGGGCGGTGGGGCAATGCATGTACCACATTGTCAAAGAACGCAAATTTCCCGTCAATAAACTCATTTTGATCTCGCCCAGCGGCGCGGGCGGGGCGCTGGACGGCAACAAATATGTGCCTTTGACCAAGGATGTGTTCAAAGGGGTGGACATTGTTTTGTCTTCGCCGGGGGCCGAGATCAGCAAGGTCTGGGTGCCGGTGGCGGCCAAGGCCGGGGCTGTGGTCATTGACAACACATCCTGTTTTCGCATGGACCCGGATGTGCCTTTGGTCGTGCCCGAGGTGAATCCCCAAGACATCTTCAAGCACAAGGGCATCATCGCCAATCCCAATTGTTCCACCATACAGATGGTGGTGGCGTTAAAGCCCCTGCATGATTTTGCCAGGATCAAGCGCATCGTGGTTTCCACCTATCAGGCCGTGTCCGGCGCCGGGGCAGAGGCCGTGGAAGAACTGCGCGCCCAGCAAAGAGGCAACAAGGCCGTCAAAAAATTCCCGCATCCCATCGCGCATAATCTGATCCCGCAAATTGACGTCTTCACCGATAATTTTTACACCAAGGAAGAGATGAAGATGGTCAACGAGACCCGAAAGATCATGCATGACGCTTCCATTAAGGTCAGCGCCACCTGCGTGCGCGTGCCTGTTTTTAATAGCCACAGCGAATCGGTCAACATCGAGACCGCGAAAAAGATCACCCGCGCCAAAGCCATCGCGCTTTTAAGCAAGGCGCCGGGGGTCAAGGTGGTGGATGATGTCAAGACCTCCACCTATCCGCTTCCCATCCATGCCGACGGCAAGGACGAAACCTTTGTCGGGCGCATCCGCGAAGACGACACCGTTGCCAACGGCCTGAATTTGTGGGTCGTGTCGGACAATCTGCGCAAAGGCGCGGCCCTCAACGCCGTCCAGATCGCGGAATGCCTAATTTCAAATTAACCATTGAATACGACGGCAGCGGTTTTTGCGGCTGGCAGGTGCAAGCCCAGGGCGAACGCACCGTGCAGGGCGAGCTTCAGAAAATTCTCACCAAGATCTTCAAGCAGGATATTTCCTCTATAGCGTCGGGCCGCACGGACAGCGGGGTGCATGCCGAGGCCCAGGTGGTCAGTTTTAAGGCCAAAACACGCATGACACCGGCGCAAATCCAGAAAGCCCTGAACGCGTCCTTACCATTGGACATTGCGGTGCTCGAGGCCAAAAGCGTCGGCGCAAATTTTCACGCGCAATACAACGCCAAGCGAAAGACCTACCGGTATACGGTCTTAAACAGAGACCATCGTTCGGTATTCTGGCGGGACAGGGCGTATTTTTACCCGCATCAACTTGACCTCGCGGCCATGCGCCGGGTGGCAAAATTTTTGGTCGGCAAGCATGATTTTAGATCTTTTCAGGCCTTTGATCCTTTGCGCGCCGAACGCGACACGGTGCGCACGGTCAAGGCCTTGACCGTGATCAGGGAAGGGGACTTTATCCATATTGAGGTCACGGCCAACGGGTTTTTGTACAAGATGGTGCGCAACATGGTCGGGACCCTTTTGGCGGTGGGTTGCGGCCGCATGAAGCCGGCACAGGTCGGAGCCCTTTTAAAGGCCAAAAACCGGAACGCAGCCCCCAAAACCGCCCCGGCCCGCGGCCTTTGTCTCATGTCGGTGCAGTATTAAAACTTGACTTTTACGCAGGACATGTTATATTTTCAGTTCACCTTAAAATCATTAATGGGTTAGAGTTATGAAAACGTATTTACCTAAAGTCAGCGAAATTGAGCATAAATGTTTCCTGATCGACGCGAAGGACAAGACCCTCGGCCACATCGCGGCCAAGGCCGCGTCCATTTTGCGCGGCAAGCATAAACGCATCTATACTCCGTTCTTAGATACCGGAGATACAGTCATTATCATCAATGCCGAAAAAGTCCATGTCACGGGCAAGAAATTGACGGACAAGGTTTACACCCGTTATACCGGTTATCCCGGCGGTTCAAGGCGGGTCACCCTGGGTCAGATGCTTAAAAACCGTCCTGCCAAGGTGCTGGAGTTAGCGGTCACCCGCATGCTTCCCAGCGGTCCTTTGGCGTATAAGCAGGCGGGCAAGTTAAAAGTTTACGCGGGCGAGGCGCATCCTCACGCGGCCCAAAAGCCCATTGCTTTGGAAATTTAACGTAGGGGCACGGCATGCCGTGCCCGTACATAAAGGAGTAGTTTAGATGGTAGAAATTGTCAAATATGCCGGTACAGGTCGCCGCAAGAGTTCCGTTGCCCGCGTTGTTTTGACGCCGGGGCAGGGCACGATCTTGGTGAACAAACGCGAATTCACGGAGTATTTCCCGCGGGAAACCGACCGGATCTCCATTCTTCAGCCGTTAAAACTCACGAATTTGGAAAATAAATTCGACATCGCCGTTCGTGTGACCGGCGGCGGTTCCACCGGACAGGCCGGCGCGTTCAAAATGGGTTTGTCGCGGGCGTTGCTCGTCAGCGATCTGTTGACCAGACCCGTGCTCAAAAAAGCCGGTTGTCTGACCAGGGACTCCAGAATGAAGGAAAGAAAGAAACCTGGCCAAAAGGGAGCTCGCCGCAAATTCCAATGGGTTAAGCGTTAGACCACCTATCCATATAGAGCAGCAGGCGTAAAGCCGATCTCCCTTCGAAATACGTTGACGAGACCGGCTTTTTTATTTATAGTAAAGACATTTTACCGTCGGGAAAATTATGAAAAACATCCTAAAAATAGGCATTGCAGGTGTCAGTGGTTATACCGGAAAAGAAGCCCTGTTCCTCCTCTTGAAACACCCGCGGGTGCGCGTCACCTACGTGGCGGCCAACAATACGCGGGGACGGGTGGATGCGATCTATCCCGAATTTTCGGGACGGACGGACCTTGTTTGCCAAAAATTCAATATCGCCCAGGCAGTCCGGCATTGCGATGTCGTGTTTTTGGCGCTTCCGCATACCGAGTCCATGCGTGTCGCCGGAAAACTTCTAAAAGCCGGGGTCAAGGTCATTGACTTGAGCGCGGATTACCGGCTTAAAAACACCAGGGTTTATGAGCGCTGGTATGGCCATAAACACGTGGATGTCAAAAATGTCGCCAAAGCCGTGTATGGCCTGCCGGAATTGTTCCGGCAGAAAATAAAGACAGCGCTGCTCGTTGCGAACCCGGGCTGTTATCCGACGGCTGCTATTTTGGGATTGGCTCCCCTCGTCATGGCCAAGGCCTCATCCATTATATCCGTTGTCGTGGATGCCAAATCCGGCGTTTCCGGCGCGGGGCGCAAGGCGTCTTTGGACCTGTTGTCCAGCGAGGTCAATGAGAATTTCAAAGCCTATAAGGTTTTGGCGCATCAGCATACGCCCGAGATCGACCAGGCCTTGTCCCAATTGGCCGGAAAGAACATGGCCGTGCATTTTGTCGCCCATCTATTGCCCATCAACCGGGGAATATTGAACACCATGTATGTGCATCTCAAAGAGGGAATGACATTAAACCAGGCGCATACCCTTTATAAGAAATTTTACAAAACAGAACCGTTCGTCCGCATTCTGCCTTTAGGCGCGCAGCCCGAAGTCAAGAATGTTGCCTACACCAATTTTTGCGACATCGGCCTTGCGGTCAGCGCCGACAAGAAAATGGTGGTCATCACCAGCGCCATTGATAATCTGGTCAAGGGCGCGGCAGGCCAGGCCGTGCAGAACATGAACATCATGTGCGGTTTTAAGGAAACCGAGGGTTTGCTATGAAGGTTGTCAAGGGCGGTATCACCGCTCCTCAAGGATTTTTAGCCAACGGCGTCGCCTGCGGGATCAAGCGTTCCGGTAAAACGGACCTGGGCCTTATTGCGTCCGCGGTACCGGCGGTAACGGCCGCGGTTTTTACAAAAAATTCCATTAAAGCGGCACCGCTTGTGGTCAGCATGAAACACGCGGCCCGGGGCCGCGGCCAAGCGGTTTTGGTCAACAGCGGCAATGCCAATTGTTATACGGGCGCTTTGGGTTTGAAGCACGCCCAAAATTCCACGCGTTTGGTCGCGCAATTACTGGGGATCAAGCCGGAGGATGTTCTGGTGACGTCAACGGGAATTATCGGCAAGTCATTGCCGTACCATAAAATTGTGAATGCCGCCCCGGCCTTAGTCAAGGGCTTAAGTCCATCGGGCGGGGGCAAATTCGCGCGGGCCATCATGACGACAGACCTGAAGGTCAAAGAGATCGCCGTACAGGTCAAATTAGGCCATAAGACAGTGACCATCGGCGCCTGCGCCAAGGGGTCGGGGATGATCGAGCCCAATATGGCGACCATGCTGGGGTTTGTGACGACCGATGCCGGTATTTCTTTAGGGATGTTGAAAACAGCTTTGAGGCGCGCGACGGAAAAATCTTTTAACAGCATTACCGTTGACGGATGTATGAGTACCAATGATATGGTGACCTTGCAGGCCAATGGATTGGCGGGCAACAAACGCATCACTGCCGCGAACGCCGACTTTAAGAAATTTTATGAGGCGCTGGAATTCGTGTGCGTGGCGTTGGCCAAAAAGATCGTGATGGACGGTGAAGGCGCCACCAAATTCTTGACCATCCATGTGACGGGTGCCGGCAATGAGCCCCAGGCCAAAGAGATCGCCAAGGCCGTGGCCAATTCGTCCTTGGTCAAGACCGCGGCCTTCGGCAGTAATCCCAACTGGGGACGGGTGGGTGCGGCGGTCGGGTCCTTGGGCATCAAAGGCATTGACGAAAGGAACATGAGGATCTCGTTCAGCCCTTTTGATAAAAAAGAGATCGTCATCAACGTCGCCCTTGATCTGGGCAAATATGAAGCCACTGTTTATACTTGCGATTTATCATACGAATATGTGAGGATCAATGGAGAGTATAATTAAAAAAGCCTCGATCCTGATCGAGGCCATTCCGTACATCGAGGCCTTTCGCCGCAAGATCTTTGTCATCAAATACGGCGGGAGCATCCTGGATGACCCGAAGATACGGCACAATGTCCTGCAGGACATCGTGTTTTTGAGTTATGTCGGCATACGGACCATCATCGTGCACGGCGGCGGGCCGCATATCAGCGCCCGGCTCAAAGAGCAGGGGCTCAAGTCGGAATTCATCAACGGCATCCGCGTGACCGACAAGCCGACTTTGAAGATCGTCGGGGAGGAATTGGACAAGCTCAACACCATGATCGTTGAGGAGATCAAGGCGCTCAAAGGCGATGTCACCGGGTTTAAAGGCGAGGAGAACATCATCTTCGTCAAGAAAAAGAAAGCGGACAAGGACCTGGGGTATGTCGGCACCATCACCTCGGTCAACAAGGACGCCTTGCAGGAGCATCTGTCTAAGGGGCAGATCACCGTGGTGTCGCCGATGGGCGTGACCGTTGAAAAACAGCCGCACAATATCAACGCGGATGAGGTGGCCAGCGCCATTGCCAATTCCATGAAGGCGGAGAAGCTGGTCCTTTTGACCAATGTGCCCGGCGTCATGCGCGACCCCAAGGACCCGGAGTCCCTGATCTCAACGCTGACCGTTGAACAGGTGAGCCAGTTGATCAAGTCCGAGGTCATTCACGGCGGCATGATCCCCAAGGTGAATTCCTGCGTTGAGGCCCTCAAAGGCGGCGGGGTGCGCAAGACCCACATCGTGGATGCCCGCTTGCCGCACGCGTTGTTGCTGGAGTTTTTCACGGACCAGGGTGTTGGCACCCAGATCCTTAAGAAATGAGTTTCACTATGAAAGCGCAAGAGATCTTCGACACATACGACCGGCACATCCTGTCCACGTACACGCGGCTGCCCGCGATCTTTGTCAAGGGCAAGGGGAGCGTGTTGACGGACATTCATGGCAAAAAGTATTTGGATTTTTTCCCGGGCTGGGGGGTGAGCAATCTGGGGCATTGTCATCCCAAGGTGATGGGAGGGGTGCGCGACCAGATCGGCAAGCTCATCCACATCCCCAACAATTTGTATCATCCTTTTCAGGCGAAACTGGCCAAAGAATTGGTGCGGGTCTCTTTCCCGTCCAAGATATTCTTTTGCAACAGCGGCGCGGAAGCTGTGGAAACAGCCATCAAGTTCGCGCGCGCGTATGGCGATGGCAAACGGTTTGAGATCATCACCACCGTCAATTCTTTTCACGGCCGGACCATGGGGGCTTTGAGCGCGACAGGCCAGCCCAAATACCATAAGGAGTTTGCGCCGCTCGTGCAAGGGTTCAAGCACGTTGCTTTTAATGAGATCGGGGCTTTCAAGGCCGCGGTCACGGACAAGACCGTGGCTGTGATGCTTGAACTCATTCAGGGCGAGGGCGGCATTCACGTTGCTTCCAAAGAATACGTCCAGGCGGTGCGCAAAATTTGTGACGAGAAAAAGATCCTTTTGATCCTGGATGAAGTACAGACCGGCTTGGGCCGCACCGGGACCATGTTTTGTTATCAGCATTACGGCATCACCCCGGACCTGATGTGTCTGGCCAAGGCCCTGGGCGGCGGTTTGCCCATCGGTGCTTTGCTGGTGCGCCAGGACTTGGCCGACGTATTCAAGCCAGGCATGCACGGTTCCACCTTTGCCGGAAGCCCATTGGTGTGCAAGGCGGCGCTGGGCGTGTTGAAAGCCATTCACAGCGAGAAGGTCCTGGCCAATGTCAAAGCCCTGGGGCCGTATCTCGTCGGGAAACTGGAAGAATTAAAAGTCCAATATCCGGTTATCAAAGAAGTGCGGGGACTGGGGCTCATGGTCGGCGTTGACTTAAGCGTTGACGCACAGGGCGTTTTCAAAGAATGCTTTAACCGGGGACTGATCATCAATTGCACGCAGGACCATGTGCTACGCATCATGCCGGCGCTGAACGTTACCAGGCGGCAGATCAACAAAGCTGTGCATATTCTGGATGTGTCTTTGTCCACAGTCGTGGGCAGCCCACAGAAGGTGATGGCATGAATAAAGATCTGATCAAACTTTTGGATTATTCAACGCCGGAGATCATGGCCCTTTTGGACAAGGCCGACGCGCTCAAAAAATCTAAAGCCAGGGCGCGTTTAGACCTCAAAGGCAAGACCGTCGGGCTCGTGTTCCAGAAACCGTCCAACCGCACGCGGGTCTCTTTTGAGGTCGGTGTCCATCAATTGGGGGGCAACTGCATTTATCTGGGGCCGGAGGAGATCAATTTGGGAAAACGCGAGTCCACGGCTGATGTGGCCCGTACGTTGTCGCGTTATCTGGACGCCATTGTAGCACGGGTGTTCCATCATCAGGATGTCGCGGACCTGGCCCAATACGCGTCGGTGCCGGTCATTAACGGTTTATGCGACCTGTATCATCCGTGCCAGGCCCTGGCGGACGTGCAGACGATCCGCGAGAAATTTGGTTCTTTCAAGGGCTTGAACGTGGCCTATGTCGGCGACGGCAATAATGTGTTCCATTCGTTGATGACCGCCTGCGCCAAGGTCGGGGTCAATGTCCGTTTTGCCGGACCTAAGGGATATGACCCTGACGTGCAGATCTTAAAGAAAGTACAGGCATTGGCCAAAAGCAATGGCTGCAGCGTTACGGTCGGCCGGGACCCGCACGCGGCGGTCAAGGGCGCGCACGTGCTTTATGCCGACGTGTGGGTGAGCATGGGCCAGGAAAAGGAAACTGATCAGCGCATCAAGGATCTTAAAGGGTTTCAGATCAACGCGGACCTGACCAGGGCCGCGCACAAGGATTATATTTTCATGCATTGCCTGCCCGCGCACCGGGGTTTGGAAGTGACCGGGGACATCATCGACGGCAAACACTCGGTCATCTTTGACCAGGCGGAAAACCGTCTGCACGCGCAGAAAGCGGTGCTTTTGCATCTATTGAAAGGAAATAAGAAATGAAAAAAGTCGTTTTGGCCTATTCCGGCGGCTTGGACACCTCGTGCCTGATCCACTGGCTCAAGGACAAGGGCTATGAGGTCATTGCTTTTATGGCCGACCTGGGCCAAGGCAGTGATTTTAAGGCCATTAAAAAACGCGCGCTGGCCACCGGGGCGTCGAAGGTTTATATCCTTGACCTTAAAGAAGAGTTTGTGAAGGATTACGTGTTCCCGGCACTGAAAGCCAATGCGGTTTACGAGGGCAAATACTTTCTGGCCACGGCTTTGTCGCGGCCTTTGATCGCCAAACATCAAGTGGCGGTCGCTAAAAAAGAAAAAGCCGATGCCATGGCCCACGGCTGCACGGGCAAGGGCAATGACCAGGTGCGTTTTGAAGTGACAGCCAAACTGCTGGCGCCTCATCTGGAACTATTGGCGCCTTTGCGGACATGGGAATTGAAGACGCGCGCGCAGGAGATCGAATACGCGCACAAGCACAAGATCCCCATTGATGTCAGCAAAAAAAGCCCGTACAGCACGGACATCAATTTGTATGGACGCAGCATTGAATGCGGGGTGCTGGAAGACCCGTGGGTTGAACCGCCGGAAGAAATTTATGCGATGACCAAGGACCCGCTCAAGTGTCCGAACAAGCCGGAATACGTCGAGGTGGAATTCGCCAAAGGCGTGCCGGTCAAGGTCAACGGCAAAATCTATAAGCCGGTGGAGCTGGTCATTAAACTCAATGCCATCGGCGGGCGCAACGGTGTGGGGCGCGTGGACATGGTGGAGAACCGTTTGGTGGGCATCAAGTCGCGGGAGATCTACGAAAATCCGGCCGGCACCATTTTGTTGACAGCGCACAAGGAATTGGAAGCCATGGTGCTCGACCGTGAGACCCTGCATTATAAGGAATTGATATCGCCGCGTTACGCGGAGTTGACGTATTATGGTTTGTGGGAAACGCCGCTGAAACAACAGCTTGATGCGTTTATCAATAAGACGCAGGAACGTGTCAGCGGCACGGTGCGTTTGAAATTATACAAAGGCAATTGCATCGTCGCCGGCCGCAAGTCGCGGTATTCACGTTACAAGGAAGAATTGGCGACCTACGGGGCCAAGGATATTTTTGACCCCAAACTGTCTGAAGGGTTCATCCGTATTTGGGGAATGCCGTATTAATATTGGATTGTCATTCCCGAATGCTGCAGCCTGCCCTCGAATGCTTTTGTCGAGGGTCGGGAATCCAGAGCATACATTATCAATTGTCATGCCCGAATGTTTCTGTCGGGCATCCAGAACATGCAATATTATGTGTACATTTTAGCAAGTCAAAGAAATGGCACGTTATATGTTGGAGTAACCAATGATCTGGTCAAGAGAGTGTATGAACATAAACAGAAATTAGTCGATGGTTTTACAAAGAAATATGGTCTCGGGATATTAGTTTATTATGAAGCAACGGGTGATATAATGGGCGCTATTCAAAGAGAAAAACAGATCAAAAAATGGAATAGAGCATGGAAATTAAGGCTGATTGAAAAGAGTAATCCGGATTGGAAAGATTTGTATCCTCAGATAATTTAATGTGTTTGTCATTCCCGGATGTTTTTAATATTGTCATGCCCGAATGTTTCTGTCGGGCATCCAGAACAAGGATAAGAAAATGAGCAAACTTTGGGGTGGACGGTTTAGTAAAGATACAGATAAGTTGGTGGAAGAATTCACCAAGTCCATCCATTTTGATTATAAATTGGGAAAATATGATGTTTTGGGATCGATGTGTCATGTTGAAATTCTTAAAAATGCAGGTTATCTAACACCAGAAGAATATAAGAAATTAACGGATGGATTGGATGAAATATATGAAGCCATAGAAAAGAATGAATTCCAGTGGGATTCAAGTTGTGAGGATGTTCATAGTGCGATTCAGAAAGAACTAGAGAAAAGGGTGGGGGAATTAGTTCAAAAATTGCACACCGCTCGTTCCCGGAATGATCAGGTGGTTTTTGCGACAAAACTTTACTGTAAAATAACATTACTGAAGCTGCAAAATGAAATATCTCGGCTGGCAATAGTTATTGGCCAGTTGGCTTTGAATAATAAAGATATTATTATTCCGGGATTTACCCATCTCCAGCATGCACAACCCGTTTATTTGAAAGATTATTTATGGGCTTATGTGGAGATGTTAGAAAGTGATGCTAACAGGTTAGAATTTATTGAGCAGTCTATGAAGATAACAATGGGAGCAGGAGCTTTAGCAGGATCTCCTCTTGATGCAAAATATAACGAGAAAGCTTCAGAATTTCTTAAGGGAAAGTTTTCAGAAGAATTTAAAATTGAAGTAACTACGAATGCAATACACGTTGTTAGTGATCGAGATTTTGTTATTGAGATTATTAGTGCATTATCTATTGTTGCAATGCATTTGTCCCGCTTATCAGAGGATTTAATTATTTGGTGCACCAAAGAATTTGATTTTATTGAATTGGATGATGCTTTTTGTACGGGTAGTTCTTTGATGCCACAAAAGAAGAACCCCGATGTCTTGGAACTCGTTCGTGGTTATTCTGGGCGATTATATGGAAATCTGGTAAGCGTTTTAACAATGATGAAAGGTTTGCCTTTAACCTATAATCGGGATATGCAGCTGGATAAAGAGCCACTATTTAATTCTTTTGAAATAGTTTTTGCTGAAGTAAAGGTTCTAAAAGGGCTTATTGAAACTTTAAAGTTTAATGAGAAGAAAATAGAGAAACATTTAGAAGATGAGTCTTTATATGCTACCGATTTGGTTTATTATCTTGTAAATAAAGGCGTTCCTTTTAAAGAAGCCCACACTATTATTGGAGAATTGGTACGTTATTCTGTAGAAAAGAATTTACCTATTAAACAAATGCCCGAAGATTATCTAAAAGAGAAGTTTTCAGAAAAGATTGTTCAATCTGAGTTGATAGCATTATTTGATCCAAAGACATCTGTTGACTCAAAGAAGTCCGTTAAACGTAGTGATTATGGAAAAATCGTTGCGGATGCTTTAAAGAAAAATAAGAAATAGTAAAAAGGTCATGTTCTGGACCCCCGACAGAAACATTCGGGGGTGACAACTTTAGGGTAAGTTTTAGTTTTCTGGATGCCCGACAGAAGCATTCGGGCATGACAGATAGGTGACAGAAGGAAATATGCACGATTTTCATTTCAAGAACGGGGAATTGTGTTGCGAGAATGTCCGGGTGGCGAGCGTTGCCAGGGCCGTGGGCACGCCGTTTTATTTGTACAGCCACAAGACCCTGACCGACCATTACCGTAAGATCAAAAAGGCCTTTGCCGAGCTGGATCCTGTCATCTGTTTCGCGATGAAGGCCAATGGCAATCTGGCGGTGCTCAAAAGTTTGGTGGACATAGGCGCCGGTTTGGACATCGTGTCCATCGGGGAATTGAAAAAAGCCCTGATGGTCAGGGCCGACCCCAAGAAGATCGTGTTCGCCTCCGTCGGAAAGACCGAAGAGGAGATCGCGTTCGCGCTCAAAAAGGGCATTCTGTTCTTTAACGTGGAGTCCGAGCCCGAATTGAGAGAGATCAACCGCGTGGCCAAAGCCATGGGCAAAAAAGCCCGGGTGGCGCTGCGCATCAACCCTGATGTTCCGGCGCCGACGCACGATTACATCTTCACTGGATCTTTAAAAAAGAAATTCGGTATTGATCTGCGCACGACGAGGGAAATACTCAAGAACCGCCGGCAATACCCGTTCGTGGACATCAACGGCATTCATATCCATATCGGTTCGCAGATCACGTCCGGCGGACCGTTCATTGGTGCCATCAAGAAAGTCGTTAAGTTCATCGCGGGTCTGCGCGCCGAGGGTGTGGCGATCGAATACCTGGATATCGGCGGGGGTCTGGGCATCATTTATAAGGATGAGCGGCCGCAAACCGCGCAGGAATACGCGGACAATATCGTGCCCATCTTGAGAGGAACGGGCCTGAAGATCATCATGGAGCCCGGGCGTTTTATCGTGGGTAACGCGGGGATCTTTGTCACCAGGGTCGTTTATCTCAAGGACAATGGATATAAAAAGTTCGTGATCGTTGACGGCGGCATGAATGACCTGATCCGGCCGTCCTTGTATGATGCGTATCATGAGGTCGTGCCCGTCAAGAAAACGTCCGCGGCCAGGGTCAAGGTGGACGTGGTCGGCCCCATTTGTGAAAGCGGCGATTTTTTTGCCCATGACCGGCTTTTGCCCAAGGTCAATAAAGGCGATCTGCTGGCGGTGATGAGCGCCGGCGCTTACGGCTATGTCATGGCCAGCAATTACAATGTGCGCGGCCGATCACCGGAAGTCATGGTCAAGGGCGGCAAATTTGCGGTGACCAAGGAACGTGAAGATTTCAAGGACCTGATCCGCGGGGAAAGCATCCCGTCTTTTCTAAAATGAAAAAGATCTCTTTTGTCAAAATGGCCGGGGCCGGCAATGACTTTATCATCATTGAGGCCTCTGTGGGGCTGGATTACGCGGACCTGGCCAAAAAGGCCTGTCATCGCCAAATGGGCATCGGCGCCGACGGTGTTTTGATTCTGGATAAGTCCAAGTCCAGCGATTTTCGCATGCGCATCATCAACGCCGACGGTTCGGAGGCCGAGATGTGCGGCAATGGTGCCCGCTGCATGGCCGCCTATGTCGCGGATAAGCATGTCAGCGCCAATAGATTGTTCAGCATGGAGACCCTGGCCGGCCAGATCCTCGCCGAGGCCAATGGCGCGACAGCCCGTGTGCGTTTGAGCGACCCGAAAGATTATCGCGCGGGCATTGTTCTTAAGGTCGGCGGTCAGGTCCTGCACGCGTCCTATATTGATACCGGCGTTCCCCACGCCGTGGTGTTCGTTGACGGCCTTTCGGAAGTGGACGTTGATTCCCTGGGACGCCTGGTCCGCAACCACAACGCCTTTAAGCCGCGCGGGGCCAATGTAAATTTTGTTGAGCAAAGCCGCAAGGACATGGTCGCTATCCGTACTTATGAACGCGGAGTGGAGGGCGAAACCCTGGCCTGCGGCACCGGGGCCGTAGCCGGCGCGCTGGTCGGTTATCTGCATTTGAATCCCAAGGTCAAGGAGATCAATGACGCGTTCATGCGCGTGTTGACCAAAAGCGGAGAGATCCTGGAGGTCACCTTTGATCTGCAGGACGGCAACCGCATCACGGATGTATGGCTGAAAGGCTCGGCGAACGTGATCGCTCGGGGAGAATATTTTTATAATCCGTAGGGGCGATTAATAATCGCCCAGCAAAGAGGGGACAATGTTTAAAGGATCGATCGTAGCATTGGTAACGCCATTTAAGGGCGCCAAGGTGGACGAGGACGCCTACCGTCAACTCGTCGACTGGCAGATCAGTCAGGGGACCAACGGGATCGTTCCCTGCGGCACCACCGGTGAATCGCCGACCCTGACCTCCGACGAGCATGAGCGCGTGATCGCGATCTGCGTTGAAGCCGTGCGCAAGCGTATTCCGGTCATCGCCGGAACGGGGTCTAATTCAACGGCCGAGGCGGTGCATTTGACCCAGCACGCGGCCAAGGTCGGGGCTGACGCGGTTTTGGTCGTGACACCCTACTATAATAAACCCACCAACAAGGGCGTATATTTGCATTTCAAGGCCGTTGCCGATAGCGTGAAGATCCCGGTGATCCTGTACAATATTCCGGGACGCACGTGCAAGAACATTGAGCCCGAGGTCATGGCCAAACTGGCGCGGGATTGCAAGAATATCGTCGGTGTTAAAGAGGCGTCCGGATCGCTGGAGCAGATGAGGCGCGTTAAAGAATTGTGTCCCAAGGATTTCATTTTGCTTTCAGGGGATGACGGGTTGATCCTGCCTGTGATGGGCCTGGGCGGCACGGGTGTCATTTCGGTGGCGGCCAATATTGTCCCCAAAGATGTTGTTGCCCTCATTGACGCGTTCAACAAGGGTGATGCAAAAAAGGCAGAGGCGATCAACGCCAAATTCCAGCCTTTAGTCAGCGCCTTATTTATTGAAACCAATCCCATTCCCGTCAAGACAGCCATGGCTTTGATGGGTCTTTGCAACGGCGCTTTGCGTCTGCCCATGTGCGAGATGGAAGATGCCAATCTGGCGAAACTTAAGGAAGCGTTGAAACAATACGGTCTGATCAAAGGATAAAAGATGATTAAATTAGCTGTTGCTGGCGCTCAAGGACGAATGGGGAAAAGTATTGTAGGCATTGCTTTGTCTATTAAGAAAGATGTTTGTATAGTTAAGGCATTGTTTGAAAGTAAGGAAAGAACGGATCTTGCCAAAGAATTTCAAGGCGTACCAATTTATACAGATTTGAGTGCGTTGCAAGGCTGTGATGTCTTGATTGATTTTACAACACCCCATGCTGTTTTAGATAATCTTGAAGCGTGTGAGAAGTACAATGTTGGTATGGTTATAGGGACAACGGGTTTGTCTCCCGCTGAAATTGGTTTCGTAGAAAATGCCTCTAAGAATATACCTATAGTTTTTTCTTCGAACATGTCTTTTGGTGTTAATGTTCTTTTTAAGTTGATAGAACAGACATCAAAAACAATGAAGAATTTTTTTAATAAAATTGTTATCGAAGAAACTCACCACGAACATAAGAAAGATAAGCCTTCAGGGACGGCAAAAACAATGAGGGAAATAGCAGAACAATTTTCAGGTACAAGAATATCCGATGACGATATGATATCTCATCGAGAGGGTGAAGTCGTTGGTGATCATACTATCATTTACGAAACACCATTTGATACTATAACCATATCCCATCATGCAAAAACAAGGGATATGTTTGCTATTGGTGCTGTAAACGCAGCTGAATGGCTTATGGAAAATAAGAAAAAGAATGGTTTATATAACATGAAAGATGTTTTTGGTTTGAAGTAATGCGCCGGCGGGTGACCCCGTAGGGGAGTCCTCTGCCGCGCGCAGGTAACGAGCACGGCAGAGTCCCGAAGGGGGCAGGACCCGCCGAGAAGGAGTTGGATTTGAATATTGAATTTTCTGAACGTCTCAAGCAATTGCCGCCGTATCTGTTCATTGAGATAGACAAGGCCAAGCGCGCGGCCATGGCCGAGGGCCGCGATATCATCAATTTGGGCGTGGGCGACCCGGACCAGCGTACGCATCAGCCCATCATTGACGCCATGAAAAAGGCGGTGGAGGATGTCAACAATCACCATTATCCTTTTGACGCCGGCGTGCCGCAACTGCGTGTCGAGATCGCCGCGTGGTTTAAGGGCCGTTTCGGCGTGGAACTTGACCCCAACAGCGAAATTTATCCTTTGATCGGCTCCAAGGAAGGCCTCGCGCATCTGCCGTTGGGCATCATCAACCCCGGGGACAAAGTGCTTTTGACCGACCCGGCCTATCCCGCGTATCAGGCAGCGGTCATTTTCGCGGGCGGCAAGATCCAATACCTGCCCTTAAAGGCCTCCAACGGCTTTTTGCCCAAGATCCAGGATATTGAGGAAAGCAAGAAAGCCAGAGCCATTTTTATCTGTTATCCCAATAACCCGACGTCCGCGACCGCGGACAAAAAATTCTATCAGGACCTTGTCGCGGTTTGTAAGGCCAAGGACATTATTATTGTTTCAGATCTGGCGTATTCCGAAGTGTATTACGGCGGCGTCAAACCCCCCAGCATTCTGGAGGTGGAGGGGGCCAAGGACATCGCCATTGAATTTCATTCGTTTTCCAAGACCTATTACATGACGGGCTGGCGTTTGGGCTGGGCCTGCGGCAATCCGATGCTGGTGTCGGCGCTGGCCAGGGTCAAGTCCAATTGCGATTCCGGCGTCTTTAATGCCATCCAACATGCCGGCATCGCGGCGTTGCATGTTGACCCCCGCGAGATCGAGGACATGCGCGTTGAGTATGAGACCCGCCGGGACGCCCTGGTCAACGGCCTGCGCGCCGTCGGCTGGAAAATTGAACCGCCCAAGGCCGCTTTTTACGTCTGGGCCAAGGCCCCCTCAAAATTTGAAGATTCGTTGTCCTGCGCCAAGGCATTCCTGGAACAGGCGGACATTGTCGTCACCCCCGGTGTGGGTTTCGGCAAGCACGGGGAAGGTTATGTGCGCATGGCCCTGACAGTCCCCGTGGAGCGCATCCACCAGGCCGTGGAACGTCTAAGGAAGGTGTTGTAATTGGCCACTGTTTATCTGGCACTCGGGTCTAACCTGGGCGACCGGCATTCCAGCATCAGGCAAGCCGTTGATCTATTGAACATCGCGGGCGTTCATGTCCGGCATCTTTCAACGATCATTGAAACCGAACCCGTCGGAGGCCCTGTGCAGGGCAAATTCCTCAACGCGGTGCTTGAAGCCCACACCGACCTGTCTCCTCACCAGTTGCTTTCCAAGATCAAAGCCATCGAAGTGAAACTCGGACGCGTCCACCGTGAGGTGGATGGTCCGCGCGAGATAGATATTGATATTCTGCTTTACGACGATCTCGTCACGGACCTTCCGGATCTGACCATCCCGCATCCGCGTATGCTGGAACGGGCGTTCGTTATGGACCCTTTAAAGGAGATCGCTCCTCACATTGCCGAGGCATTGACCCGTGCGCATCATTAGGTCGGTCGTTCAACTGCGCCGCGTGTTGAACGCGGCGCGCCGGAAAGGTAAGACCATCGGCTTTGTTCCGACGATGGGAGGCCTGCACGATGGCCACGCGGCCCTCATGCGCCGCGCGAAGAAAGACCACGACCTGTGCGTGGTCAGCATCTACGTCAACCCCAAACAGTTCGCCCCCCATGAGGATTTCCGCCGTTATCCGAGGGATCTCCGCCGGGATTTAAGCATAGCCCGCAAAGAAAAGGTTGACATCATCTTCCTTCCGTCGGATAATGTCATTTATCCTAAAGGTTATTTGACATACATCGACGTGGAAAAGTTGTCCGGAGTGTTGTGCGGGAAGTTTCGCCCGGGGCATTTCCGCGGAGTCGCCACCGTCGTGGCCAAACTTCTGAACATCGTTGGTCCCGACGCCCTGTATCTGGGGCAGAAAGATGCCCAGCAGGCGGTGGTCCTTAAGACCATGGTGCGCGACCTGGACCTTCCGGTTGCCGTACACGTGGTACCGACGGTGC
>JAUSEK010000020.1 GCA_030650275.1 Candidatus Omnitrophota bacterium
GAAATCTCTCAATATTCCTGCGCACTTGACGAGTTAATTGTTTTGTCAGCACCCCATAAAGTTCCGCCAAATCACTATCGAACATCACCTTGTGTCCACGGATCAAGAAAATCTTATTATGAATAATTTCTACCGGCACGATACTTACTGATTTCTGGACAACTTGCTTTTTGGACATGGAATACCCCCTAGTTAAAAAAATTTGGAAGGAAAATTAACTCGACCTCTCTGCTAGGGGAATTTTTACTGCTGTACTGCCGATCGGGGAGATCGGAGGAACTTATCTGATTCGCGTTACTGTATCAGTTTGATCTTAGTAAGTCAAGTCGCCCTTAATGAGGACTAACTTTTCGTGGCGAGTCCAACTCTGAACCTGCTTCTCGCGTTTCAAAGCAGAGGATTTGGTGAGGTGTTCTTCGGTATAAAGCAGGCCTTTGAACCTGAATGATCGGGTGAATCGGCCACCCTTGCCGTCCTTGTGCTCCTGCATGCGACGGGGAATATCGTTTGTTGTGCCGGTATAAAGACGGCGATCTTTTGTTTCAAGAATATAAACATACCACATACGTGAATTATACCATAGTCATGCTACAGGGGCAGGATTTCACTCGGGCCTTCAGGAAATCCGGGGCAGGATTTGGCGCTCCGGCTTCGCCGGAGTCGGCCCCCCGCCCTATAAACTGCTCCTCTTCGTCGCAGTTTATAAACAGGGCTCCTTCAAATCCTGCTTCTCTGTAACAATAAAAAAGCAGCCCCAAAAGGGACTGCTTTTTTATTGGTTGCGGGGGCAGGATTTGAACCTACGACCTCAAGGTTATGCGTACCAGCTACGGCTTTCGCCGCTTGCGTCATCGACGCAATTTGTGGTCTGGACTATCCCTTCACCCTTTCGGGTGCCTGCCATCTAGTCTCTACACCTTCCAGGACTTTCGCCCTAGCTTGGCTCGGGATTACCTTATCAGGCTTCCCCGAATTTGACAGGTGATCTGCCGGTTGATTTCTCAACCGGTCGCCCATTTGACTGAGCCTTGCGAGCTACCGGGCTGCTCCACCCCGCGAAGTATTTGTGGCCTCCGGTATGGCCGTGTAAACCGTTTCTCCCTGACGTATCAGCCCCATCTTTGCGCGGCCGACCTTCTCCAGATACGCCGGGTCTGTTTCCAATAAATGTTTCTCTTGTTGCAACTGCGCGTTGCGCTTATGCAGGTCCGCGATCTGCTGGACATACGCGCGGTTCTTCTGCTTCAAATCCTGCATCTTGGCGTAGGACGGCAAAAACACCGCCAGGACCACAACCGTAAGAACAAAAAGCCAAATGGCGTTCTTAAGCATTACCTAATATATCTTACCCCAAAAATTGCCCGCATACACGGCTTTTTTTCCAAGCCCCTCTTCAATGCGCAGCAATTCATTATATTTCGCCAAACGGTCGGTGCGCGACAGCGACCCGGTCTTGATCTGACCAACGCCCGTGGCCACGGCCAGATGGGCGATGGTGGTGTCCTCGGTCTCGCCGGAACGGTGCGACATGATGGACGTATATTTGTTCTTCTTGGCCAGATGGATGGTGTCCAATGTCTCGGACAAAGAGCCGATCTGGTTGACCTTGATCAAAATGGAATTGGCCACGCGGCGGCGGATCCCTTCCTTCAAAAGTTGGACATTGGTCACGAAAATGTCGTCGCCGACGAGTTGCGTCTTTGGACCCAGACGCCGGGTCAACGCCTCCCATCCGTCCCAGTCATTTTCATCAAGCCCGTCTTCAATGGACACCACCGGATATTTGGCGACCATGCGGGCATAGGCCTCGATCATGTCGTTGGACGAGATCTGACTGCCGTTATAATCATATTTGCCGTTCTCATGGAACGACGAGGCCGCCGGATCCAGCGCGATAAAAACATCCTTGCCCGGCTTATACCCGGCTTTCTCAATGGCCTGGATGATGACGTCCAAGCCCTCCTCATTACTGCCGAGGTTGGGGGCGAAACCGCCTTCATCCCCGACGGATGTTGCCAAACCACGGTCATGCAAAATGCCTTTGAGCGTATGGAAAACCTCGCAGGCCGTCTGCATGGCCCTGGAAAACGTCGGCGCACCGATGGGCATGATCATGAATTCCTGCACATCCAGATTATTGTCCGCGTGCATCCCGCCGTTGATGATGTTCATCAAAGGCACGGGCAAAATGTTCGCCTTGGCCCCGCCGATATAACGGTATAAGGGAATGCCTTTTTCGTTAGCAGCAGCTTTAGCGACAGCTAACGACACGCCTAAGATCGCGTTGGCCCCTAACTTGCCCTTGTTCTCTGTACCGTCCAGACCGATGACTAATTTATCAATGGCTTTGAAATCCGAATCCTTGCCTTTAACGGCCCTGGCAATGACGGTATTGACATTGTTGACCGCCTTGAGGACCCCTTTGCCTTTATAACGGCTTTTATCGCCATCGCGCAATTCAATGGCCTCATGCTCGCCTGTGGACGCGCCCGAAGGCACCCCCGCGCGGCCCAAAACGCCGGACGACAGCACCACATCCACTTCCACCGTGGGGTTGCCGCGGGAATCAATGATCTCACGCGCTTTGACAGATCTGATCTTTGACATTTTTTCTCTGATGACTAAAAGTCCGTCCAAAATAACATAGTTTGCTTTTATAGTCAAGAATAACAATGCCTCCGCGGGCTTTGACTTACCGTCTGGAATATGATATTCTGGCTTTAATATGTTACGCAAGTTCTTGATCTTCATGCAGCTGTACTGGATCCGGTTGGTCATCATCGGCATCGCGCTGACGATGATCCTCTGGATGCTCCAATTCATGTTCGTTTCCAACGCCAATTACGACCAGCTGGAGTCGTTCTCCCGCCGCAATATTTCCGCCCAAATGGGGCAAAGCCTCATCATGTTCATCTTTGTCACCCTGATCCAGGTGCCCCTGTCCTTCGGGTTTTACTACTGGCTCATGTCCGGGGGCGCCGCGGGAAAAATGGGGTCGCTGGACTTGAACAAGGTCAAGGTCAACGTCAAAATGGCCGACGTCATCGGCATGGACGAACCCAAACGCGAAGCGTGGGAATTGGTCAAACTGCTCAAAGACCGCGTCATGGTCAAAAAGATCGGCGGCAAGATCGTCAAAGGGACCATCATGTTCGGTCCCCCGGGCTGCGGCAAGACCTATTTGGCCAAGGCCATCGCGACCGAAGCGGGCCTGCCTTTCCTGTCGGCGGTGGGCAGTGAATTCGTCGGCATGTTCGTGGGCCAGGGCGCCGCGCGCATGAAATCGCTCTTCAAACAGGCCCGTACCCTGGCGAACATGGAAGGCGGCTGTATCATTTTCATTGACGAGATCGACTCGTTCGCCCGTCCGCGCATGCAGGACACCGGCTGGGGCGGGGTCACCTCGCACAACGCGACCATCAACCAATTTTTGACCGAACTCGACGGCCTGCGCAAAACCGAAAACAATATCGTGGCCATCGCCGCCACCAACGTCGAGGAAACCGATCTGGACGAGGCGGTCCTGCGCGCGGGACGTTTTGAACGCAAAATTTACGTCAACAAACCCAATCTCAAGGAACGCAAAGAAATTTTTGAATTTTACCTCAAACGCGTGGACGTGGCCCCGGGCGAAGAGGTGGACACCGACCTTCTGGCCAGAAAGACCCTGTGGTTCTCCCCGGCGGACATCGACTACATGATCCGTGAAGCCGGTCTGTTGTCCCTGCGTGAAAAACGCGACAAGATCATCATGAAAGACCTCAACGAGGCCTACGACCGCGTGTCCTTCGGCACCAAATCCAATATCGTCCTGACCGAAAAAGAAAGGATATGGACCGCTTATCACGAGGCGGGACATGCCGTCATTGCCTATTTGAAACACCCGGCCAACGACGTCATCAAAGCGACCATCGTCCCCCACCGCGGGGCTTTGGGTTTTGTCTCTCAACGGCCCACTGAAGAACTGCATTCCACCAACCGCGAGCATTTGCTGGCCAACATCAAGGTGTCCCTGGGTTCCTATGCAGCGGAAATGATCAAGTTCGGCACCACCACCTCGGGTGTCGGCGGCGGGCCGGGCAGTGATTTTTACAACGCCATGCAGATCGCCCACAGCATGGTGTGGCGCTACGGCATGGGCAAAAGCGGGCTCATCGGCGACTTCCACGCTTTGGCCGGACGCAACGGCGAAAGTTTTGTCATCTCGGAAAAAACAAAAGAAACGCTGGATGCCGACGTGCAGGACATTTTGCAGTCCTGCCTCAAAGAAGCCACCCAGATCCTCAACGAAAAACGGGAATTGCTGGACGCATTCGCCCAGGAATTGATCAATAAAAGCGAATTGGAATATGACGATATCGAGACCATTTTCCAGAAATTCGGCCTTCAGCCCGCTTCCCGCCCGGCGGCCGCGTAAGATGCGCTGTGTTCTTCTCTTCCCCTTGCTGTGTTTATTCCTGGGCTGCACGCCCCACGCCAAAGAAATACCCCTGACGGTCACGCAAGCGCAAAAAAAACTTGAAGACAAATGCCGGGAAGAATTTGATCTGCATATCATCACCCGGAAGACAGGCAATACGTTCTGGATCTACCTCCCGCTCAATGAGCCCATTTTTGATTACGAGTCCAAAAAAGAAAATTCTTTGGGCGACGAACGCAAGACGCCCAAATTCTCCCTGCAGTACGCGGACGTCCATTTCAAAGAAGGACAATTCATCCTGGAATACGATGTGGTCACGCTCAAAAGATCCCAGCAGGAGGATTACGGATTCAGCAGCGCCTACACGGACAGTTACGTCAAAAAACAGAACAATCTTTTTACCGCCGTCTCCGATGTGTTCTTTAACGCCAGGGCCGCTGACGGCGAAAAACTCCCGGAATTCTTCATCATGGTGATCACGGACATCAAAAAAGGCATTGAGACCCGCGGCACTTTTTACCTGGAAGATTTCCAACGTTACATGACGGGCGATCTGCCCTACGATGAATACATGAAACGGTTTTTGGCGGACACCAAGGGCGGGCAAAGCATGATCGGCGACGAGACCGGCACGCACCTGGATTACAAGCCGGTCGTGATGCCGGATTTTTTAAGCAAGCAGATGGTCAACCGCATCCGGTTCAAATTCCAGCGCAGTGATTTCGCGCCGGCGGATGATTATGACAAGACCGTTGCCGCCATTGCCGCGGACACGGTCCGTTATTACGATTTTAAAGATTTTAACGGCATCCTTTTGAATAATTTAAGGCAGGACAAAAAGATCCACTACAACAGGGCGGACCTGGCGGCTTTTGGCGACGACGCGCCCGCGGCCGGGAAGCGCCCCAAGGGCAAGCTCATCCACATCCGTTTTGACAACGGCGAAGCCCATTTCGACGAAGAGCCTAAGTGAGTTTTAATTTGCCGCGGGCAAAGAGGTCAATGGCCTTGGGGTAGATCCTGTGTTCAACGCGGTGGATCTTGCGCGCCAAAGAGGCCTCGGTGTCTTTGGAGCTGACAGCCACCGCTTCCTGCAGGATGATGGCGCCCGCGTCCATTGCCTCGACGACAAAATGGACGGTCGCGCCGGTGACTTTGACACCGTACTGGAAAGCGTCGCGGATGCCATGGGTGCCTTTAAAAGCGGGCAACAGCGCGGGATGGATGTTGAGGATCTTGTTCGGGTAACTGCGGGTGAAGTGACTGCTGAAAAGACGCATATACCCGGCCAGAACGATGAAATCCACGTGATGTTCTTTGAGGCACCGCATGACCGCGCGGTCAAAGGCCTCGCGGGTCGCGAATTCCTTCGGGTTTAAATACAGCGTCGGGACCTTCGCCTTGCGGGCGCGCACCAGCGCGTAAGCGTCCGCCCGGTCGCTGATGACCAATCGCAAAGCGGCGCGGATCTTTTTAGCGCGCAGTGCGCTGATGATGGCCTGCAAATTCCCCCCGTTGCCGGAAGCGAACACCGCGAAATTCATCTAATCATCCTTGTATGTGATCAAACCGATGATGCCGATGACTAAGAATATAGCACCAACAGCGGATAAAATCCACACGCGGCTGACATACTCGGCGGCGTAGGCGCTGGCGAGCATGGCCAGCAAAAACGCCGCGTGGATGACGAATTCCAGGGCGCTGAAGACCTTGCCGCTCATTTGCTCGCTGCACACCGTATGCACCACGGTGTTGGCGGCGATCACAGTCGGTCCGACGACAAAGCCCAGTCCAAACGCCAGGGCCGCGGCCAAAGCCCGGTTATGGGTCGTATGCGCCATGAGCGCGAAGAGCGCCACCATGAGCCCGCCGAAGACCATGGACCAGAACATGGCCTTCCATTTGGAAATCGCCCCTCCCCACTTGCTGTAGAGCATGCTGCCGAAAAAAAGCCCCGCGCCTAAAGGAACGGCCAAAAACCCAAGGTCACGGGTCACGCTGTGAAACGCCTGCTGGATAAAAACGATGAGGACGACATACACCGCGCCCGCGGCCGCGAAGAGCACTGACATCATCACAAAAATGAACCGGATCTTTTTTTGACCCCGGATATAGGCAATGCCTTCGTCAATTTCCGCCAGCACGGTCTTGTGCACACCCAGCATCTGGCGTCCGGCGGTCAGCATCTTGTGTGTATCAAAACCCGTCCGTAATTTTCTGACGGCCGGCATGGAAAAAACCAGGAGCCCGGAGAAGAAAAATGTCGCGGCATCCCAGAAGAAACCGCCCCGGGCGCCGTATTTCTCAACGATAATGCCGCCGAACAGCGCGCCGAAGACCAAAGCCGCCATGCCCGTGACCGTGACCAAAGAATTGGCGATGTGCAGGTCCCTTGTTTTGACCATTTGCGGGATAAAGGACATTTTCGCCGGTACATAAAAACGGCTGAACGCAAAGATCAAAAAAACGACGGCGTAGATGGGCAGGATCGAAGACAGGTTGATCAGGTAAAACGCGATGCCCAAAACCAGCAAGCCGCGGATGAAATCGCAGGCAAACAGCGTCCTGCGTCTGTCCCAGCGGTCCACATAGACACCGGCCACGGGACCGATGACAAAAACCGGGATGATGGTGAAGGCCAGGATCTTGGCCAGTTCGAACGGTGAATCAGGATGGCGGGCCGCGATCAGCCCGACGAGCGCCATCTGGTTGACGCGGTCGCCGAATTGCGAGACCAGCTGTGCCAGCCAGAAACGCAAAAACGGCCAATTGTCCCTATTTTTGAGAAAGGTCAGCATGTTTTAAAAGCGCCTGCGCGGCGCGGCGGTTATCGTTCAAAAAATCCTTGAAGGAACCGGGGTCTTTGATGTTGTCATACACGCCGATGCATTCCTTTACCAGACCCTGGTCGCACAAGGACTTGCCCAGGGCGATCTGATAACGGGGCTCAAAAGGGTCATAGGCAACGGCCGCGCGAAAATAGGCCTCGGCCTGTTTGAACCTCCCCGACGGCACATACGCGATGCCCGCGGAAAAATTCAAACGGGCATTGTACGGCTGCATGCGCAAGGACCGTTCGATCATGGCGATCTCGCTGGTGGCGTAAATGTTCTGTTCAACCGTGACACTCATCCAGAAAACGACGAGAGCGACCAGTAGGGATTGGAGCACGGCGGGTGTCAGTATCCTTTTCTCGATGATCAACCCATACAACTTCATCCCGCCCAGGGCCATGAGAATGAACGCCGGCACGGAAGCGGTGTACAGGAAATGTTCAGCCGTTGAGATACATCCGACACCGACACCGACGGTGGTCACGATCTGGGACACCGGCAGAAGTTCCAGGGCAAACCAGGCCAGACACATCCACGCCAAAGCGCTGATGTGTTTGCGTCCGATGAAAAGCCAGCAGACAGCTGTCAGTCCTACGAACATCGTGGTCATGGCCTGCGGCTGGGCAAAAGAAAGGAATACCGGCAAAGAACGGTCAAAATGCAGGTCCGTCGGAACAAAAAACAAGCGGATATGCGTGAGGACCGAACGCAAAAAAGTGATGAACCCTAAAATGTACTGGTCAGGACCATGCCATTGATAGAATTCCGTCATCCCGATGTTCTGGCGCAATAATAGATACGCCCCGACGATCACGGCATATGGCAGCAGCAGGGAAAAATCCTTTGCCTTACCGCGCGCGTAAACAAGATACAGGAAAAAGACCCCAGGCAGGACCGCGGCGTTTTCTTTGGACAAAAGTGCTGCGGCGAACGCGGCCAAAGAAACGACGAGCCACCCTGTCCGGCGCCGGGCATAGGCCGTGAGAAAAAACAAGAACGACGTGAACGAAAAAAACGCGCACAGCAAAACAGCCCGGCCTGAAATGTTAGCGACCGCCTCCCAGTGCACGGGATGAACGGCGAACATAAGCCCTGCCCAAAATCCCACGACGGGATTGCCCGTCAAACGGCTTGCCAGCATCCATACCAAAAACACGTTGGCGATATGGATGAGCAGATTGTCCAGATTGTAAAAGAACGGGTTGAGCCCGAACGCGTGGAACTCCCCCATGAACGTCAGATTTGCCAGCGGACGATAATACGAATGGTCCCTGAAATATCCCTGCGTGAACAGCTGTCCCGCGTTGGCGGCGTTGCGGATCAAAGGATTGGCGACGATGGACACCTGGTCGTCCATGGTCTTGAACCCCGCCGGAAGCATGAACGAATACGCCGTCAGCGGCAGGGCAAGCAACAGCAGGATGCGTAACGATAAACGGGGCATAGAAATCAAAATGGAGCTGGCGAGAGGGCTCGAACCCCCGACCTGCGCATTACGAATGCGCTGCTCTACCAACTGAGCTACGCCAGCATATTTAAATATTTTACAGTGCTAAACGGTAAGTGATAAGCAGAAAATGCTTTATCTGGAGAGAAAAAATGCCGAGACCCAGACTTGCACTGGGGACGCCAGGATTTTCAGTCCTGCGCTCTACTACCTGAGCTATCTCGGCAAAAGATCGTGACGAAAATGAACGCCCTATTCTACCCAAACCGCTTCAAATGTCAACCCTGCGGCGTGTTCCTCGCTTGCCGGGTGATGGCGCCGGCGGTTTTGGCGGGCAGGGCCGCTTTGAGGCGTATGCCTTTGGCCAAAAATTTGACATCATGCACCTGTCCCTGACTGTGCGCCAGATGGACCAGGTCCATGCGTTTGGGGTCCAGCAACACATCGATCTCAACCGTCCCCTCCGGCAGCATGGCTTCCACCATCAATAAAAGTTCGCCGATGCCCTCGCCTTTAAGGGCGGATATCCCGACCGCGTGCGGGGTCATTTTCTGAAATTCCTTCAGGCGGGAAATATCTTCCAGCTGATCGGTCTTGTTGAGGACCATGACGGTCGGCTTGTCCAGAAGCTTCAATTCTTCCAGCACCGCGTTGACGGCCTGATAAAGGTTACGGAAATTCGGATGACTGATATCCAGAACGTGCAAAAGCAGGTCGGCCTCGGCCACCTCTTCCAGTGTCGCTTTAAAGGCCTCGATGAGCCCGTGCGGCAAAGCGTGCATGAACCCGACCGTATCGGAAAAGACGACTTCCCTGTTATTGGGCAGAGGGGTCTTGCGGGAAAGGGAATCCAGCGTCGTGAAAAGACTGTCATGGGTGACCGCGCCTGCATGGGTCAGGGCGTTCATGAGCGTGCTTTTGCCGGCATTGGTATAGCCCACCAGCGCGACGTTGGGAACTTCATTATCTTTGCGTCTTTTGCGTTTGACCTGGCGGCCCTGGGTCACTTCTTTTAGATCGCGGTGCAATTTGGTGATGCGCTCTCCGATGCGCCGGCGGTCGGTTTCCAATTTTGTTTCTCCGGGACCGGATGTCCCGATGCCGCCGCCCGGACGGGACATTTCCTGCCCATGACCCGTCAATCGCGGCAAAAGATACTGCATCTGGGCAAGCTCCACCTGCATCTTGCCCTCCGGCGATCTCGCGCGCCGGGCAAAAATATCCAGGATCACCTGGGTGCGGTCAATGGTCTTGACCCCGAACTCATTTTCCAAATTGCGCTGCTGACTGCCTTTGAGTTCACAACCGACCACAACGCAGTCAACACCTCCGGCCGTGCATAAGGCCTTGATCTCTTCCACCTTGCCTTTGGTGAGCATATGGCTGGCTGTCGGCGGCATGGTCTTGCAAAACACCGTGTGCACAATCTCGCCGCCGCAGGAGGCGATGAGTTCCGCGATTTCCTTGGCGTCATCCTCGGGCGT
The DNA here is from genome assembly GCA_030650275.1 of Candidatus Omnitrophota bacterium. Lineage (NCBI taxonomy): Bacteria > Pseudomonadati > Candidatus Omnitrophota > Candidatus Omnitrophota bacterium. Next base: position 10,186 of record JAUSEK010000020.1, read on the forward strand.
CCACACCGCCCTGTGGCTCTGGATCACAACCGCTAATAAAATGCGTTCTTTGGTCATAGATAAATATAGGGACACAATACTTAATTCACACTAGCCAACGAATTAAGTATCGTGTCCCCATAATTCATGTCTTCTTCAATATTGATCCACTCAATGCGCCGGTCACGACGGAACCAGGTCAATTGACGTTTGACGTAATGGCGGGTGTTGAGCTTCATCAAATATTTGGCCCGTGCCAGGTCATGTTCGCCTTTCAAATACCCCGTCACCTCCGGAATGCCGATGATAGCGCGAGCCGTGTGGCTTAATGTCATGCCGGACAAGGCGCGAACCTCATCCACCAAACCGTGTTCAAACATCCGCTCCACGCGCGCTTCAACACGCTCGTACAATTCCTGGCGCGGACGGTTAAGGCCGAAGATGCGCAAGGGAACCTGTCCCCACAACCCGTGCCGTTCTTTTTGCACGTCGGAAAGCGGACGGCCGACGGTGAGCGTCACCTCAAGGCCGCGGACAATGCGTTTGGCGTCATTGGGATGGATCTTTGCCGCGGCCGCGGGATCAAGGGCCGCCAGGCGTCCATGCAAAACAGGCGTCCCTTGCTCGTTGATCTCTTCCTGCAAACGTTGGCGCAAATTCTCATCTTTGGCAGACGCCTCAAATATTCCGTCCAGCAAAAAAGTCACATACATGCCGCTGCCGCCACAGACAATGGGGGTCTTGCCGCGCCCCCGAATATCCGCAATGGCCGCCACCGCCAGTTGACGAAAAACAGCCGCGTTGAATTCTTCCGTGACAGAAACAATATCCAGCATGTGATGGGGAATTCTTTTGCGCATGTCCAGCGAGGGTTTATCACAGGCGATGTTGACCTCGCGGTAAACCTGCATGGCATCGCAGGAAACGATCTCCCCTCCCAAACGCTGCGCCGCTTCAAAAGCAGCGTCGGACTTGCCGACACCGCTGGGGCCGACAATAAAGACAATGGGGTGTTCGGGCATAATTTAAGGATAAATACGGGTGGGATATCCCAGTTTGGACAGTTGGACTTCCAGGGTCTGGGCCTCGCCGAGAGAGCCCGCCTGGCCGACGCGCACGCGGAAGAATTTGCGGCCTTCGGGGGACGTGGTCTCAACCATATAGGCGTACTGTCCGCTGGCTTTCAATTCATCGGCCAGCCGCAGCGCGCGGGACTGTTCCAAAAACGCGCCGACCTGGACGGTAAAATATTCTTTTTCTTCCAGCAATTGACGCGCGATGGGGGACTCCAAACTGGACGGGAACTGTTCAACGATCCTCGTGAGGTATTCCTTGGCCTTTTGCCACTGCATGAGTTTCAGGTTGGCGCGGGCGAGTTTCAAATAAACCAAACTTAATAATTGGGAATCGGGGCTTTTGCGCAGGAGCGCCTCCCCTTCCTTAAGGGCGTCCTTGTAAAACCCGGCCATGTAAAGCCCCTCGAGCATTCCGAGGGCGGCTTTATCATATATCTCTTTATTCAGCGCGGCTGCTTTGGCGATCCCAAAGGCCTTGCGCGCCTCGGCGTATTGGCCCAAACGTAATTGACTTAAACCCAGATAATACTGCGCCATGATCCTCTCCTGTGCTACGGCCGTGGACTTTAGGATCTCCTGTGACAGATCGCGCACCTGGGCATAATCCTTGTTCATGAGCGCGACCTCAACGTCGGGCAAAGCCGCGTCGCAGATGCCGCCCCAAAAAAGGCAAAGGACAAATGACAGGGAATAAAGAGAGGACTTCACGGGGTTAACCCTTCAAGGCCTGGTCAAGGTCGGCGATGAGATCTTCGGCGCCTTCAATGCCCAGCGAAACGCGCACGGTTTCCCTGGTGATGCCGGAGACCTTTAAGGCCGTCGGCCCCATGGACGAGTGGCTCATATACCACGGGGTCTCGATCAATGATTCCACCCCGCCCAATGAT
>JAUSEK010000021.1 GCA_030650275.1 Candidatus Omnitrophota bacterium
GAACCGTTGACATCCCTGTCGGTAATCAATAAGGACAAAAGACCACGGTCATAGCTTACATCATCCCGAGGTGCTAATTTATTTTCGTGGTTAATTACAAGGGAAGCGAACTTGGCGGCATACGCATCAAACGAAAACGCCGCGTTGATAAACGCCGGTGGTTTGGTTGTTTCATACACTGGGCTTGTAAACAAAGCTGTGTCCGCAATCCCTGCCTCAACACCCATGTAGTCAAAATTGACCATTACCGGCTCACCGCTTTTGAAATTGATCTTGAATTTACCGCGACAGCCTCTTAATAATTTTCTGATCCCATCCTCATACCCGGACATTGTCTGCGATGGAATATTATCGGTAAGCGGCTCGATCACATTCCCAACCGTCGTCGCAGAAGATGAAGTCGTAGCAGTGGCACCCGATGTGCCGCCGGTAATAACTTCACCACTTTGAAGTGTGCCGGAAATGATAACGTAGAAAACTGCACTGGCACCGTTGGCCGTATTGATAATGACCCGACCTTTACCAGCCGATGTGCCGCCAGTAATCGTTTCGCCATGCTGAAAGGGCCCCGCTGTAACTGCGCCGATATTAATCGACTTCAGAAGATTGACCCCGCATCCGCAATTCTGAAAATGCTTCCCCCAGTCTGGGGCTGTTGCCGCGGCACCAGATCCTCTTAATTCCAAACCAAAACCTAATGCCCCCGGGCGTTTGCCGACAACCTTGCTGATATTTGTGAACGTCAACCTTACCGGATCGCGGGCAAACATCTCCGGGTCAAAACTTACGCGTGGGTTATATGCCAAAGTCTTTGCATCGGCAACCGCCAATGTTTCGGCTACCCCTTCTACGCTTTCAATCTTTGAAACAACCTGTCTTTTTCTTGTAAGCATGAAAACCTCCTCTTGGTCTTAAGCAATGGACGGATCAGACTGCGTGTGCTGATATAAAATTTCAATCTCAACGGTAAGTCCCGCATGCGGCTGTCCCTCTACCGTTTCAAAAGGAACATTGCTTTTAATATTGGTATCAATCGCGTAACCGCCACGGGTGTTATTAACCATCAATGCCTTTTCGATATCCCCTAAAATACCGCTTAACACCGTATCTGTTGCCAATGCATCCGCTTCATCTTGGCGAATCCAAAGGTCAAGATAGACGGATAATCGGCAAGTAAAATACGGATTAGGCGACATCTGCTTTTCTTCTTGTCCTGCACTCACAACAATGCAAGGAACCTGACGCAATGCATTGCCGCGTTTATCCCACCTCTGTACGCTTAAAATTGTGTTGTTGTACCCATTAGCAACAGTGATCCCTGCTAATGTCGTCTTGATATTCGCTAAAATGTTTTCCCGTACGGTTGGCATATCAAACTTTTTCCAATGTTTTCTGAATTGATTTATTCAAAATATTGATCCGCTCGTTTTGCATATCATCCCAAGTTTTATAAAACCCTAATCGCGGACGAATACGAATCTGGTTCTTTAAAACAAATAAAGGCAAAATACTTCTGACCTTTTGTTTTATTCTTGCCAAGAACGTTTTGCCCCGTAATTTCACAGGGATAACATTCTTAAGCAATCGCGGCTGACGATATTGCTTCTTAAGGCGGCCATCAGATGTAAAAAGTTCAGTACGCGCCGATAAAGGAATTGCTAACTTGGCACCACCGGGATTTCTTACAACTCCGCCTTCCTCTTGCAGTCTCGAAATCTTGGAATCAGAGAAAATCATCATGCCCATGCCTTCGATTGTTTGCGACACAAGCGATGCCCGTCTAAAATGTGTAAAAATTCCATGTGGTCTTGCCTTAATCCCCGGCGCACCCTGCAGGCGTGTTTGATAAAACTGTTTTAAGAATTTCTTACTGATATGATCCATGCCGTCGGCAAGTTCATACTTTAATTCCTTAGGAAAAACCCTTAGAGCTGTCTCAAAATTCTTTGTATTAATCTCTACCGTTAATTCGCTCATAGTTATTTCTGAACCAATAGGTGCCACATGCCTTGATCTTCACCCAAGATATCCACCACAACGAAATTCACATCAATTCCACCAATAACTTCCGGGAACAAAACTTCATCCCCACCTTTATTGATAGATGAAACTCCGTACGTTGCATCATTGGCGATAAAGATTTCAGTCTGATTTTGTAATGTACGCCCTGATTCTTCACCACCGGGATTCAAACGCTTACGATTAATGACCGCCTTAATGGTTTTGGGACTTCCATTTTTTGGCGTGTATTGAATCGCTTCAGCGAATTCATCTGGTGTTAAAAAACAATTTATGGCATCTCTTTTTAAGTTGTCTTTAAAACTCATGTCCCAGAATCCCGAGGACGTTGCCGCCCCCGGGATCTCCTTAGGTTTAGACAACTTTTAAAAGATGACCGAAATACTTATCAAGCAATATCTCGTCGGTATGCTGACGAGAACGAAACACATCCGACCGGATGGACTCATCACGGTATTGCTCGACCATCACATTCTCCGGGCTGTCATTTGCCCAAAGGAACGTGCGTCCGATAGACGGCTGTGTTGGATCCTGACCGTCTTGAGCGCAAAGAGCCAACAGAACATAGGTTGAACCCCAGATGTCTGCCCCTGCAAACGCCTGACCTTCCTTTGCGCTATTCTTGATCGCGTTAGCAATCAAAACATTCTGCACTCCAAACAGGTCTTTTAAGGCATTGATAATCTCTGACTCTGTCGGACGGGCGGTATACTTAATCACGTCTTTAATTCCGGCGTTGTTCAAACAAAGGTTGAGATTCGTGTAGCTCATCAAAAGCGTATTTGGTAACAGGCCACAATTTGTCCTGATCTTGGCTTTGCCGTCTCTGACCGTTTTGACAATGTCCTTGGTTGGATCACTCCACGGACTCGTGCCGGAAACGTCCGTCAACAAGGCCGCACCAGTAAAAATGCTGGTGTTGATGGCTGTTGAGGCAATACGCGCTTCCTGACCGCGAAGAACGATGTTAATAGCCGCTTTAGAAACAGCTAATTCAGCATCGAAATCCTTTGCGTAATTCCTGCGCTCGCTGTCATCAAGAGGCATTTCAAAACCGTTTTCGTCACAGCTATACCCAACATCCCTTGCGCCGATGCTTCCACGGTTATATTTGCCGTTAGCAGACCTTTTGGTATCGGGTGTTTGCGTTAAACTTTCGCGGGTAATCGCGGAAAAGTTTGCCGCCTTCTGCGGTGTTTTAAAAATCGGAAACAATTGCGTTCCAATAAAATCACCGGCGTTCTGGACGTATTCCTCAATGGCCGCGCCTAAATCCAACCTCGGTGTTGCTCTGACTCCTGCTTGATCTACTCCCATTTGAAACCTCCTATTTTTGGATAACTAACATTTTTACGCTTCTAACTGACTTGTTTCAGAACTACTGCCACCTTGCTTGATTCATGTGACTTTAATTGCCATGACAAAGATGTCGAATGCGGCCACCGCGCTGGCATTGACTTTCAAAGCAGTGGTAACCAAAACATCCTTTTGTGAGTTGATAATATCTCCGCCCAAAACAATGGCATCGTTGGTCGTACCCTTTGCCTTCACAGCAGAAGCGTCAGTGGCGACATTAACCAGCTTGACGTTGGCCGCTGTGGTATCGCGGGAGATAATCCACCAATTGATGATCCTGAATTTATAAGGCGCGGTCACGATTATCGGCGTTGTGGTCGCATCCGTGATGCCCTGCTTGGCAAAAATGACAGGAACCGAACCGTTAATCGTTGGATCACCAATCGCGGTCGAAGCCCCGTCAATGGCACCGGCTACCCCGTTATTCTGGAAACACTCAATAATGTCCCCGTCTGCGGTTGCCGCTTCCAAAGCAACGCCTTGAGCGACACCGGAAGCCGAAGCGGAAACTTTCCCACCAAGGGCGCCATAAATCGTGTTGCCTGCGGTAATAGCACCATTGGCAACCATTTTGTAGGTGCGCGAGGCAGACCTTAAATTAATCGCTACAAACTCGCCGCTTAAAGCCTTGCGGGCTGTGACACCGATAAATTCCTCTCCAGCATCCGCATAAACAACATTTCCGCTGGAAAGTTTGACACGACGGTAAGCTTCCAAATCAGTACCGGCAACAAACGACTTTGATCCTAAGTTTTCTTGAGACATTGCACTCCTCCTATTTTTAAGATGCTGTTATTTCTGTCTTGATTCCGCTGTTTGACTCAATGCTTCCTGAATACTGCACTTGTGTTCCTTTTGATACTCGCGGGCAGTTTCCAAGTGGTTTTTCTTTTGAGGCGTTTCTTCCTGATCAGCACCGGGCACCTTGTTCGCGTTTTGTTTTAAATCTTCGAGACGCTTGCCGCGCATGGCCGCTAAACTTGCGTCCACGGTTTTGCCGTTATCAATAGATTCCTCAACAATAGAATCCATACCCATCCCAGCAAACTCTTTATTCGCTGTCTTAACGATGGTTGAACAACGAACACGTTCATCTTTGACGGCTTCGTTTTGTAAAGACGAAACCATCTCGGGATGATCCTTCTTTAATACCTCAACAGTTAATTCTGTAGATTCGTTCATAACTTGTTTCCTTTCTGTTAAAACAGTTTCTTGTTTATTTATGTCAACCCGATTAACGCGGTACCTTTCCAAAAAGGAAACCACATATTCCAAAGCATCGGGATTATCCAGAAGTTTGTTCATAAACTCGGTGGCTTTTGCAGACAGCTCAACACTTGAATTAAAATGTTTATTAAACATGCCGTCATTGGCCGCCGGATCATCAACCACATCAACCGCCATTAAAGAACTGACTCGAAGTTTTGGCGGTAAATCTTTACCGCTTTTGTCCTTTTTCTCATCGGCATATTCCAAGTCAAATTCCCCAAGAACAACCGATGTGCCAAAAGCGTCTGGATCTTTCTCGGCTAAATCCAAAACGTATGAAGCAATATCCCCATCGGGCGTTTCATAGGCTGTTTTACTGATAAAAAGATCAGCGCGGGCAATATCACCGTCTTTTCTAAAATTCTTCGCCCTGCCGGTAAACGTGCCAAGAGCCGAACTGCTCATATTGGGATGCCCAAAACGTGACTTTAATCCCAGTTGACTTTTATTGCCCACATCAACAATTTGCTGAAGGGTTGTCTCATCGATTTGCCAGCCGCGCATATCTTTTACATTCCCCTGCGTCATGACCGCGAAGCCTCTGATGACACCTTTGTATTTCTCATCCTCATAGGCGCGGTCAATACCTGACTTTCCCTCTTTGATCCCGAATGCTGTTTCAAGCCTTCTTTGAGCGTTTTTTATTTCGTTCATCGTTGTCCTCTTCTTTTAAAATGCCGACCTGAATTTCTTTGCCCATCTCCATGCACGATGGTTTATTGATCGATACCTTTAATGATTTAATTTTGTTGCTGTGCATCCTGCACCTTTGGTTTTTTATCACTTGGCGCAACTGGTGGAACATTGCCTGTAGCCGCTGTCATATCAACGTCATATTTATCTTCCAAATCATTGATTTTCTTAAGTTCACGCGCCCGCTGTTCTAAGTTTTCTTCCCAGTCCTGACCCTGCGCGGCGGCTTCCTCTGCTAAAGTCGAAAGATTGTTATTAACCGCTTCCGTTGATGCTTTGACTTCATTTTCTGGATCCACCCACTGCCATCCCGGGGCTATCCATCGCGTACGCACATACGCATGGCGGTTCTGATAAAAATCTAAAATCGGCAGTTCACCTTTTAAATACGCCTCCTCTAAAAGCATGACCAAGACATGCTGGCAAAGGTTCTCCGCGATAAACCTCTGTTGCATCATGAAAAATCTTCGCGCTTCCAATAATGCCGCACGCGTGTTGGAATAATTTGACCTTGAAAAATCTTTTGCCAGAATTTCATAAGGAATATTTAAACCCGCCGATATGTCACGCAAAATCCTCTCCATGAATATCCCGAATGTCCCGCCCGGACGGTTTGGATTAAACGGCTGGATTTCCTCGTTCTCATTTAAATACTCGATCATCGCCGGACTTAATTCCTCAACGCGTTTATTCGCCTCTGGCTTAGACCTCGCCAAACTGACATCGTAAGAATTTGTTTTCTTAATAAAAATGGCAAAACATGCCGCGACCCGCGCCGCAACGATTTCCGCTTCCATGTAATCCGCACGGTCTTTAAACATATTCATGACCGGCGAAAAGAAAGGTTCCCCGCGTGTTTGACCAGAACGCTTCACGTGAGATAAATGAAAGAGATACGGATCGCCTAGGTCATTAAGCGCGGGGTACTTAATAAAAGTCTCGCTCGAATTGCCGTAACGCCTGCTGTAAATAAAATCCCCGGGATGATTCTTTCTGACGTAATACGAAACCGGATCCCCGTATTCGCCGACTTCAACACCCGCGTGGATGCTTTTGTTAAAAATCAAGTCGCTTGGTGTATCTAGGCGGTCGGACTCAATCGTCTGCAACACCAATGAATATGGTCTGCGCTTCTTTGAATTAAACACGCGAAGCGGAACGATGATTGACTCACCGTTAATAAACCTCTGCCGCTCGGACAGTTCTTCCAAACCGTAAAAACTTAAACGATTGCCTGCATCCGCAAAAGGTACCCAGCGTTCCCAAACCTTTTCGATTTGCTTCTGCAATTTATCGGCAACTTCCTCATTAATAGCCAGCGTGTCTTTATCAATGCGGCTTTGCATACGAATCCCCGAGCCGATGATGTTTGTAATAACGGTATCAATCGCACCCGAAGCAATCCCGTCATTGCGGATTAAATCACGACTACGTTCACGCAATCTTGAAAGATCAGGGTGCAAATCTGAATCAGCCGATCCACCACCCGGGATCCATGATCCCCGCAAACGACCGACATCCGCACCGCGATACGAACCTAAAAGTGATCTTGTCAAAAAACGGAAATACTTACGCTTGGCTGCCACTTGGGGTGAGAAGACACCGATAAAGTCATCCACCCTGTCTGCGAAAGTCTTTTTATTAGTCCGGATTAACGAATTTTGCATAATTTCTTCCGCCGCCATTTTGCGCGGCTATTTGTTTGCCTAAATCAGCACGTAAATTTCTTAATTCTGAAAGCGTCAGATACTGCAAGTTGCGTCCCCCGATTGAATACGACAACACCGCACCTCCCCGTAATCTTGTTGCGATTGCCTTATCAATCAGATCAATCAATTCACTGGCGGTGGGCGTTTCTTCATCTTCAACCGGCTGTGATAACGTGACACTACTGACCGCCTGAACACTTCTTGAATACGTAACATCCAAATCTTGGTTGTAGACATCGATTGCATACACATCCAAAACGGTTGGAGTAAAACTGATTTTCCAATTAAAACCGCCAACATAAATTGCCGTACCAGAAGCAAACACAGAATTGTCACTAGCCTTAAAAACTTGATATATGACAACATGACCACTCTTTGATTCAGGGATCCCAACTACTTCCATATGAACTTTATTCGCTTGGATGTAATCCATATTTACCTTTGCGCCCGTATGGTCTTTTCAATGCCGGTATAATCAATTCCTTCTTTATCGCCATCCGTCGAATCTTTTATAAAACTCAAACATTGACCGGCGGTTAAACCACTGCAAATTCCAGAAGCATCCCAAGGATTACCTGCCAAGGCCGCATCATTTAATTTCTTCCCCATGGTGCCAGTTGTCGTATGGTTGGATGTTTCATCCCAAACGGCGGCGGCAACTGTCGCGGCCGATGGCGCTGTGACTCCCGAAACTTGAGCGTCTAAATATTTTCCAAAGGTTCCGGCACTCGTGTGTCCGCTTTGAACTTCATCCCAAACATCATCGACACCAATCGCGCTCAAACGATATCCCGTTTTATCGTTATTTGTGGAAACGGTGACTCCCGACGTAACGCTGTTGACGCTGCCAGTCACGTTGCCTTGCACCGAGGACGATCCTTGGCCAAATGTTCCGCTGGTAACGTGACCACTTCTTAATTCATCCCATACCTTGTCAACGACCGCATCTTCCTCCGCAGAAGTTAACGAATATCCCGTTTTGTCATTATTTGTGGAAACTGTTACACCAGCAGTGACGCTGGCGACGCTTCCCGTAACATTGCCCTGAACGGATGCGACACCTTGCCCAAACGTTGCACTGGTGGTGTGGCCGCTTCGTAATTCATCCCAAACTTTATCGACAATTGCATCTTCTTCGCCCGCAGTTAATGCATAGCCGGTTTTATCATTGTTCGTTGCAACCGTTACGGCACCACCGACTGTGATCGCCATACTCGAAAAGTTCGTTGGAAAAGACTGCGTTAAGCTGTACCCTGTCTTATCGCCCACGACTTGAGCGTTAGAATCTACCCGCCCTAAAATAAGCGCATTCGGCGCAGTTCCGATCCACTTACCCAAATCGACACGCCCGCTACCATCAATAGCCATTAATGAAAAATTGCTTGGGAAAGATTGAGTCAGACTGTAGCCAGTCTTATCATTATTCGTTCCGACCGTTACCGCGCCACCGGCTGTTATTGCCATGCTTGAAAAATTTGTCGGAACAGCACTTGATGCAAGCCTTGATGAAACCGTTGCATTGAGGTTATTCCCAAGAATATTTCCAGCCGTTCCAGCTCCATATGCCCCGGGTAATGCAGTCCCCCATGGGTCACTCGCGGTCGTTGAAACCTGCAAACTGCTATTGATAGAAGGATTACCAGAAACGACAACGGCGTAGGTGGATGTAGAATCTGGATTAGTTGTCCAATTCCAAGCCACAGTTGCGACTTTCGTCGTTCCGTTGTAAGCGGTTATGGTACGCGCTTGCCCGACACCAGTTCCGCCATAAATCTTCACGATTAAACCTTTATAAAGGTCATCCGTGGATGATGCGCCCGAGGTAAGCGTGATACTTCCAGCCGCACCAGCCTGAGCCGTTCCGCTATGAATCATCATTGACTCAATTGGCGTTAGAGCAACCCTTCCGCTCGTATCAATCGATAACGATGAAAAATTTGTGGGGAAAGTTTGTGTTAAAGAATATCCAGTTTTATCGCTTACCGTTGAAACCGTATATCCCGTTTTATCAGTGTTCGTTCCAACCGTGACCGCTCCCGATAAAAGCGAAACCTCACCTGCCCCCGTTCCAAATTTGATTGTGACTTTAGGATAACCGGCTGTATCAGGCGTGGCCACGGCTGAACCATTCCAATAAACTGTATCCGCCTTAATGCGGCCGCTTGTGACATCTAATTGATTGGCGCCAGTTCCGGTCTTTACGCCGACAGCATTTGTGACATCCGTTACCGTTGGAATTGTTATATTGCTTAAAGTCGTTGATCCTGTGGCGTTCTTAACATTCGAGAAATCAATACCAACCTCGCCAGTTGAGGCAACATCAATTGAGTTACCTGCAGTCGTGACGGTCGCGGCCGCTTTAGGATCCCCGGCAATTGTCCTTATCAAAATATGCTGGGTTTTCGCACCTGATGTTGTTGTTTTAATTTGAATCGCTACATAATCCTGATTTAGTTCTGTGGCCGTCAAACTTAAATAATAAATGCCAGTCGTTCCGATTTCTGTTGCCTCGTTCGTGCAGTCTGCGAATCCGGTTGGGTTGGATCCATCTGCGAATTCATCGATCTCGCTATCCAATCCCGCGGCTCCTGTGACCGTATCACCGTCCGCGTCAACGATTGGGAAAACGATTCGGGTCGCAACGTTCTTTTGCCTTACGATTTCAAGAGCCTGTGCCGGTTCGCAAAAAGCAATCAACAAAAATAAAAATATGACTAAAAAAAATTTCACCGTCCGACTCCTCTACCAATTCCTCTGCCCATTCCGCGACCGGAATAAACATCGCTTGCCCCCTGTAATCCATCAAGACCGTTATCTTTAACCTCGTTGACATCGGTCGAAGTCAGAATTCCACCGTAAACAAGTAATTCATCAACAGTAGAATCAAGCTCGTTAACCCCACCACTCCCACTAATGCCAATGAAAATTTGCGTCCCAGAATCGTCATCAATAGTTCCAAATGGGGTTCCCCCACTAACAGTTTTGCTAACTCCATTTACGTAAAACGTTGGCACTCCCGCGCCAGCACGATTATGTGTGACGGCATAATGTTCAAACACTCCATAACCCACAACAGCCGTGGTAGTGTCCCAAGCTGTATTTCCACCGCTATAATGCACAAGCCATCGCAACTTATTTGTCTGTTTGTGAGCAAACAACCATGACCGGCCATTTTTTTGTATCAAAACACCAGCGTCTGTTTGATTTGCGCTGTTGTCTCCATCAGAATTATTATTTGCCCATAGTGCTACAGAAATGGGGTCGATGTTATTGAGTGAGGACGCGGAACTGATATTGATATCGGCATTATTAGATTGTGTGAATTGAACACCGTTCGCATATTTCCCCGTGGCTCCTCTTGTGACCGTTCCAGCAATAGTTCCATTGTTACTATTTGAAGAACAATCCAGATACACTCCTGATGTTTCCTGCATTTTGAATCCTGCTTTAGTGTTCGCCGAGGCGCACCAATCCGTTGCGGCAAATACCGAACTGGTGATCAGCAGAAAATTAAGGAGTAATGTTGCTGACAGAATTTTTTGAATCATCGGTAACCTTTATAGCTATGCCCTTCCATTGAACTTCAGATTCCGGAACCTGTCCGGTCTTTAATTCTTCCGTCTGTAAGTCGGTTATGGTTTGATCTGTCAGAGCTTTGTTTCTTTTTAATATTTCGGTTTGAATAAAATCTTCATTTACGGGAATCCGTTGAATCAAGGTTTGGCAATATTTATTGATGTCCATAGAGATTCTTAGTTTAATCGTTGTTTCATCTCCAGATTCCTCGTCATATCGCGTCGTTCCTTCTTTGATCACGTTATTTTCCGCATCAGTAACCGCTCCGATTTTCTGTGCAAAATCGACGGCACTAGCCGAGCTCTTCATAGGTACGGTGTATTGCGTTCGAACCATGATCGCGCCGGTCTTGGGATCCTGTTCAACGGCAAGAATTTTCCAACTGCATTGCGCGAAAGCTTGTCCACAAATTAGAAATGCCAGAATTAAACTGACAAAAATTACTCGTTGCATGTTTCCTCCTCGTTTAGAAAATAAAAAAAGCGGCAAAATGAGTGATTTGGGCACCCAAATTGCCGCTTTAACAATTTCGAAGCGTCCCCCGAAATTGGTTACAACGTTAATTTATCACCAGCAATTATACGAAGTCAATTAACTGGTTCAGTAATACTGAAAATTCTTTTAATGATACTACTTCTCAATGACTTTAAATTTCAACTCACAATCGACACATTTGTAATATAAAATAGGCTTATCCGCACCGTAACATCGGACTTTTCTTGACCGGCAGACCGGACACTTTAACGGCAAATAAACCACGACATTGCTCTTATTTACAACCTCTTCCTCTTTAGGTTTAGTGGATTTTATATAGCCATCTAGCCATCCCTTTTTATTAATCCACTCAGCCATTACGCCTTACCCAATTATTCTGCTTTAAAAGCCATGAACCTTGTTTTACCTCATTCTGATTGCGCGTATTTTTGTTGTCCTCCGCTTGCATAGAAAAAACCCGTAACATTTCAGCCGCGGCTGTTGAATAAACCTCTGTATCAAGAAAATGTGTTGCCGCGTGCGCTGTCACAGGCCGCCATTCTTCAATCGTTTTGCCATGCTTGCGATCACGAATGATAATCTTATGTTCCGCGCAAAATTGCTTGAGATATTCCTGATGGATATTCTGGTATAAATGCCATCCTCCTAACCCGTCCATCTTTGTGTTCTGAACAAATCGAGTCACCTTATCTTTAAAATACGAAGTATCAATATGCCATAGCGCTAAACCGCCCGGAATCATATGACCTGTTGCTGGGAATTTATCAATATTACTTGGCCTAAACGGCACACCGCTTAAATGCTGTTGCCCTTTAATAGGACGTGCTTTATCCCTCCATTGACGGCATATTTCATAAACTTCGGAAGTTCGATGCCCGCTGTCAATACAAGTTAGACGTACCGGCAAAGAATCTTCAGGATTCAACTGAAATGGATATTCGGATTTAAACATAATCTGTTCAACATCACCCCAATCTTCCACCCTTGTTGCCAAAATAAGCCATGACTCTTGCCCATACCCCCAGCCGCGAATGCTTAAATAAAAATGATCTTTCTGCACATCAACTCCACCGGTTAGAACAATGACCCCTTCCGGCAAAACTTCTTTGGGATACGATAAAACCAGCTCGGATAATTCATCCGGCTTTGTTTTGCTTGCTTTTTCTTCCCAAACCTCCGCCAACCATGAATTGACAAAATTCATGAGCAATTCAATATAATCTTTCGACTTTAGAAACTCTCCGGCGATATCGCTCCATGTGAGCCATGGTGAATATAATGAACTGATCCAAAATCCTCGATTTCTGCTTTTTTGATCGCTCTCGGCAATCCATTCGCCGTTTAACATCATGCGTTGCTTGTGAATATCCTCAATCCGGCCATGGCAATGAACACATTCATACCATGCTAAGCGGTCATTCTTTATACGCTCTGCAGATGCCTCCTCTTTCGGCCATTTGATTTGTCCAAAAACTAAAGCCTGCTTCTTGGCGCAATGCGGGCACGGCACATAAAATCTGCGCTGGTCTGATTTCTCATACTCACGAAAGATATACCCATCACGTGTTGTCGGCGTTGAAACTTTAACGGTCTTTTTATTCCAAAACGTTTTCTGACGTTCAGACGCTAATTTAATCGGATCCGCTTCACGGCCGGAAAACTTTGGATATTTATCAACCTCATCCAAGAATAAATACCGTATCGGCCGGGAAGCTAAATCCGCCGGACTGTTCGACCCTGCAAAATAAAGAATCATGCGGTCAAAATGATATTCAAGTTTGGTAATGTCATCTGTATTTTTAGGCAAGTATCTGCTTAAAGCGGGCGATGTTTCAATCATCGGCTTAATGCGGTTATATGAAACACTTTTGGCGTCATCCGCACGCGGCATGACCATAAGCGTGGGGCCCGGATCCTGATCAAGTACGAATCCCAGCATGTTATACATCGCTTCCGTTTTACCAACTTGAGAAGCGGCCATCACGGTTATTTCATCAACATACGGATCCGTAAAAGCATCCATGATGCCTTTTAAATAAGGCGTTCTCGAAGTTGACCATTGCCCCGGCTCCGCTGAAGTCTTAACATCCAAGCGTCTATACCTGTCCGCCCAGACACTCACTGTAATTTTCTCCGGCAAGACCCATTCTTCAGCAGCATAAGGCACAACCGTCTTAAGGATTTCCTTTTCTAGCTTTATTGGCATTGTGTGTCCCCGCGAATTGATTAATCATGAATCTGATTTCTTCATCAAGTAAGTCGCAAATAACTTTCGGATCCTGCTGATAAAGTTTTGGCGCGATATGTTTGGGCAATCTTAAAAAACCAGATTTGATTCCCCTGATTTGATTTTTAACAATCGACACATGATCGGCGAACGCGATTAATTCGCCTTCTATTTTCTTCAATTCGATTTTGCTTAACTTTGCCCGATTCTTTCTGTATTCGTTATCCCAATATTCCTTCCCGCCGTCTTCATCCGCGCCTTTGCCGCTGTAATACCACTTAAAGACCTCCCCGACTTTAAAACGAAATATCTCACCGGAATCATCACGAATGATAGGCATCCCCTGACTGATATACCGCCTGACCATGCGGGTTGATTTATCGAGATACAATGAAATCATCTGCAGATCGACGGTGCCGTCATTAACAACAATGTCTGTCTTGTGCGCCTCAGCTTTTTCAAAACCATCCAGCTCTTTAATCTCTTTAGAACTAAGCGCGGCACCGCGCCCCATTTTCTCAACGAGGGAAATGTACCGCTTCTTTCTTGCGAGTTCCGCGAGATTAGTTTTCTTCTCATCCATGAACCTTTACGCTCTCTGTGCTTTCTTCCCAGTAAATTCCTCCCAACGGCGCACCGCCACATCACAAAATACCGGTTCAATTTCCATAGCAAATACCCTGCGGTTTAAACGCTCACCTGCAATCAACTGCGATCCCGACCCGCTAAACGGTTCATAGCAAATATCTCCGGGCGATGTATGCACACGCATAGGAATAGCAAAAACTTCCGTCGGCTTAACGGTTGGATGCTCAATTCCGGGATTACGCTTCTTGCCCTCCCAATCCAATTCCCAAACGTCGGTATGATATTCCGGCGTTAACGGATCACCTGAACGCAAATAACCAACCGTCCATACAGTACCGATGGACTTATTCTTAGGTTTATACTCCGGCTTATTGCCTTTAATCCACATCAGTAAACACGGTTCATGCCGCCAAGAATAAAACGAATAGGTCAAGATCACGCACGGCTTAACCCAAACAATTTCCTGATGAATTAGAATACCAAGTTCTTTGCATACACCCTCAACATCAGACCGCCGCTTTGAAGCATGCCAAATATATAATGCTGTGCCTTTATGAATATGTTTTAAACCTGCTTTATAAAATTTCCTCATAAAATCAACCGCATCCGGAATATCAATCTCATGATAAACATTCGACCAGTCCCGTCCGCCGTTGGGTCTATTCGCACCGGTGTAATCAACACAATACGGCGGATCTGTCGCAAACAAGCTGGCTTTATGACCATCCATTAATCGCGTTACATCCTCATCACTTGTGCTGTCACCACAAAGCAAACGATGGTTGCCTAAAATCCAAAGGTCACCTTTTTGGGTGATCGTATTCTCCGGCGGTTCTGGAATATCATCCGGCAAAGTTTTTCCGTCTCCCAAGCTTTCAACTCCCATATCCCCAACACTATCCCGCAAGTTTTTAAGCCGAAGATTGATATAGTCATCTGACGCTTCATTTCTTAACCTCTCCAAGAGCGGAATCAATGCCGCTGTCCACTGCCCGGTGATTTCAGGGCTGTTGAGTGTGACATTCATGGCCATTTCAGAAACCTCATCCACATCCACCATAATGGCCGTAACGCTTTCAACACCCTCATCCTGCAAAATTTTGAATCGCTGATGACCAGATATAATGCGCATATTGCGCTTATTAACCACCAACAGATCCACATACCCGAATTTCTCCAAGCTATGACGAAGACCGGATAAAGCGTCATTACTTATGTCCCGCGGGTTATACGGTGCCGGTTTTAAGTCGGCCATGTTAATGTCACAGATTACCGGCTTTATGTTGATTTTTGCCACACATGCCTCCTTGACGTAACTACAATGAAATAAAGCGGTTGTATTACAAAATATCTATAGCTAATTTACGTATAAACCTCAAATTGAGTGACATTGACATCGATTTTTTCCACCCATATCACTGACGACCTGCGCCTCGCCTGACCCGCACCCGGCACCCCCCATGGGGGGAACCAAAATTCTTCTAGGCGTCCTTCGCCATCTGGGCAAGTATCTTCCCCAAGGTTGCTGGTTCTTTCTTAAGCTTCTCATGTCTGCTAACCTCCTCATTAGAAAAGAACTCACTGCTCTTAACATCGATCATCCGACGAAACCATCCCCATGGGTTATCAATACGGTCTTTATATCGTTCATACTTACGGCATGCGTTGATCAAGGCATCCGGTGGTGGTGGATACCCGCGCTCAGTACGGAAGTCCAATATGAACCTATAGAGATTGACCTCGTTTAATAACTGCTGACATAAAGCATCAAGCTCAGCTACCAGCTGTGGCGTTGGGCAGGGATATGGAAGTTTTACATCTTTCCAGAAATCAAAAAGACAGCTTGCTGATTTGTTAATTGATTCTTGTTTATATAATTCTTGTTCGGGTGTCTCTACAGTCACTGGTGGTAGTGTCGTTTCTGTCACCACCCCAGTGCTGTTTGTGTCACCAGTGACAGAAACAGCACTGGTTACGACCGGATGCTTCCCCTGAATATCCAGTAACTTATATACGTTGCTCCTGCCAGTATCGCGCTCAATCACAATCGCACGGATAATCTCAAGTTCTTTTAATACGCGCATAACTGTCCGCCTGCTTAAATCACACCGGTTGGCCAATGTGGTTGTTGAAGGAAAGCAATCCTGCCCTTTGCCGTTTGCGTAATAACAAAGCCAGCAATAAACAGCTACACCCAAGCTCCCTGTTTTCTCGCTGATATATTCCAAAGCGGACTTAGCAATCCAAAGAAACTTGCCATCCCGCAAGTCTCTAATCTCGAAATGTTCATTGTGTTTTAAAATTTTCATTTTCTCCATGCCAGCCATCCCCACAATGACAAAACAAAATATACGACAAACAAAAATGATTGCGCATAAAGGCCATGATAAAAATCTGTAACCGCCCAGCCTAAGTTAGAAACCATCCAAAACACAAAACCCCTGCGGTCATATCGGATATTCAATACAACGCCTAATATGGATAAAACTGTCAGAAGCCAAGTCATTTAAATAGCCTGCTGAACCAACTCACCACGAGACTCCATAAACTTCCGCCTGATTGCTTAGGATTAACCTCGCGAAGTTTTTGCCGATTATACCAATTCATCTTCTGGTACATTTCTTTTAAACCTTTCAGGATTTTCATGTCGCGTCCTTTATGTTTTTATTCTTTAAATGTTCAACAGTAAATCTGTTCTCCCCAACTTTATGCGTCATAAAGCCAGTAAATACTTGAGCCAAACGCTGACCCACTTCAGTTGATCCTTCAATAACAGCCCTGTTTTTTGAAACAATCAATGATGTCTCTAATCGCACCTTGGCTTTACCATAAATGCTCTCCACAGCCAAAACCGCTTCTGTAATCTGCTCTTCGATAATTTGCTCAGAAACAACATGATCAAACTGAAACCTGTAGACCTCCAACATAAACACCTCCAGTTATTCTTTTAAAAAATCTTCCAGTCCTTCATTACGAAATATTTTCTTAATGCGTTTAATTTCATCCTGTAAAGTCGCACGCGGCACATTCATTTGCCGTCCAACTTCTTGTAAACTTCTGTCCCCCTCACCTAACAAACGACAAAGTTCTTTTTGACGTCGGGATAACTTGTCCATCGCTTTAAATAAAACTTTAGGCAATTCCTGTTCATAAATCCTTTGAAAACCATTCTCAAATACCATAAAAACTGAATTGGGATGCATCGGCTCTCCTTCCGAATTAGACACAGCATCAATAGATAAGCTGGTAAAGAATGGTTTACGTTTTGCGCGGTTATTACTTTTAAGAATGTCATACAATTTATATTTCATGACGCGGTCTAAGAAAGTACGGTAACTTGCTTTTCCATCCTCTCGATATTGATCTTTAACAAAATACCAATGCGTTAAGCATTCTTGATATAAATCATCAAATGACTCTTTGTCGAGGATCTCAAAACGTTTTTGAAACACCCGAACCTGACACCGAATATCTTGTAGTTCCCATTCTTCAAATAAACCATGGTAGTTGTATTTAATATCGGCACCCTCGCAATTGCTGGTGCCTCAACAACATGAATAACCACAAGATAAAACCTATATAAGTTTTCTTTTGCTGATCTGTCTGCATCCCGATAATTCATCGGGCGTAGGCTCACGCTTAAGAATCCCGCGCAAAACTGCTGTAACAGCTTCCAAGATTTTTTGATTCTGCAGACGCCTTGAATCACCTTCCAATGGCTTATCCGAATAAATAATCTTGAATCCATTCTTGAATCGCTTATCAAAGTTAGCAGTTTGTTTTACGCCCATGAAATCCTCCCTCTACCTGTTACATACGACAACCTCCTCAAAATTGACGGAAAAATTTTTAAGACAGAAAATAATTCCGTCATATTCAACAAATTCGTCGTATGAAACAGGTAGAGGGAACAGATTTTCCATGTCGGGCATAAATATCTATAAACCATTGATTAATATTGACTTGTGATACTTCCTATTATAGGGTTGGGTCGCTTATGACAACAAACTTGAACAAACGGCCAGCTAGCGCATTAATTAAATCCAAAGAGAAAAAACGCTTTGTAATTTACACGCGCTGTTCCACTGATGATCAAGCGCAAGGCGATTTCACAACACTGGACGCGCAAGCGCATCATTGCAAAAATATGCTGGATGCCTTTGGTTACGAATTAGCTGATTTAGGAAACAAAGGCATCATCAATGATGATGGATATTCAGGAAAGGATTTAAACCGGCCGGGGATACAGCAGATATTAAACAACGTAGATAAACGCAAGAAATTTGACGGGATTATTTTCTTTAGATTAGACAGGCTGACGCGCAACCCGCGTGATCTTTACGGACTCATTGATTTATTTCGAGATAACGATGTTGATTTTATTTCGGTAAGAGAAAATCTGGACAGTTCAACAGCCATCGGACGTGTGGTCATTGGCATCCTTGGACTGCTCTCTGCCTTTGAACGCGAGCTGACCGGTGAGCGCGTAAAAGCATCCGCAATCGCCCGGGTACGCCAAGGCAAATGGGTCGGCGGTTTCCTCCCCTATGGATATATGCTGGAAAAAGACGGCGATCCCCTGCCTAACGGACGACAACCGCATAAAGTTATTCTTAATAAAGAGATATCTTCAAAAATGCGGCTGATCTGGGAAATGGCCGCGGACAATAAGTCACTCACCGAAATCGGTTTGGAATTAATGCGGCAAAATGTTAAAACACTGCACGGGCATGACTGGCGTCGGCAAACTTTATCTAAAATCATCAAGAATCCTTTCTATAAAGGGCAACTATTTTATGCCAACGAAACACACAAAGGCAGACATGAAGCTCTAGTTGATGATGCCTTATGGGAGAAAGCGAATAAAATTATGACAGCTAAACTACCCGGACACGGCTTCAGCCGTAAACCAAAGAAATTCAATTATCTGTTAAGCGGAATTTTAAAATGCGGAAAGTGCGGAACCAGCCATATATCCATATCTTCCACCGGCCATACCGGCAAAAGATTTGCTTATTATATGTGCGGACGATCCAAACAAAAACTTGGATGCGATACCTCCGCCGTACCAGCCGGTGTATTTGATAAAGCCCTGATTGATTACTTTAAAAAGGCATCCGATGACCGCTCTATTATCGTCAACGCCATTGGAAGTGCCATGCAAGAAGCACAGGTCAAAGTTGAGAAACTTCAAATTATAATCAAGGAAAACGAAACAAAACTGCAAGCATTAAGGATAGAAGCCCGGAACCTGCTAGATCTTGCCGCAGGTGGCGCCGTAGCGCAAGGGGTGACCTTTAAAACGAAGATGACTGAACTGGATGATGCGATATTAAAACTGGAAGATGCTCTGCAAAAAATGTACGCCCAAAAGGCCGCTGGTGACATATCCGCAAACTCCGGACAATTCCTTCACGAGACACTGCAATTTGCCATGAAACACATCGATAAAGCCCCTGAGGATGCACAAAAAAGCCTGATACGCGCCCTGATCAAAGAATTAGTGATCCACGATGACCACATCGATGTAAAAATGTATATCGGCCAGCCGGAATCAATACTCGAAGCCCAAATCGAGTCTGACTGCACCGAAACCTCCTCCAAGAAAAAGAAACGCCCCACCGATATTGCTACCGGTGAGGCGTTAACCAACCACACGCCAAATGCGTATGATTGTCAACATTGGCTCCCCCGCGAGGACTCGAACCTCGGACAAGCGCGTTAACAGCGCGCTGCTCTACCAACTGAGCTACAGGGGAATCAAAGAACGGTTTAAAAGTATGGCTATTATACTGAAATCAACTTAGAAGTCAATCCTTCGACAAGCTCAGGATTTCGTTAAAACTCAACCACCCTGCGGGAATTGAGCGACATGGTCAGCGTCGACATATCCACATACTCCACCGCGCTGCCCACCGGGATGCCAAGCCCGATACGGCTGACCTTCACCCCCAGGGGTTTCATCTCCCTGGCCAGATAAAGCGCTGTCATCTCGCCCTCGGCGTCCGGGTCGGTCGCGATCACTACCTCCCCGATCGCCTCTGTCTTGATACGGCCAAGCAGTTTATTGATCTGCAGGTCCTCCGGCCCGCGTCCATCCGCCGGTGAAATGTTCCCCAAAAGCACATAATACAAACCCCTGAAACTGCCTGTCCGCTCAATGGCCAGCAGGTCTTGCGGACTTTCCACCACACAGATCATCTTGCGGTCGCGGTTGGTGTCCGCGCACACCAGACACATCTCCTGCTCGGACAAATTATTACACAACTTGCAAAAACGCATGCCTTCCTTCAACTGGACCATATTATCGGCCAAAGCACGCACATTCTCCGATGGCTCGCTTAAAAGCCAGAAAACAATGCGCTCGGCACTGCGCCGGCCGACACCGGGCAATTTTGACAAGCGTTCCAAAAGATTTTCTATTAACTTGGGGTACATGGGGTTTTATTCACTATGCCATTCTTTGACCACTTCTCCGCCGAACATCTCCAAAGCCGCCTTCACCACCGTCTCATCTTTTTTAGGCACGGTAACGTCCCTGATCTTTAACACAACACGCACCCCAGTTCCCAATTTCTCGCTGAAAACTTTTTCAAGCAAAGCCAAACTCTCTTTCGTTTCCAAGGACTCTTTCTGGAACGCGTGGTCCTTATTGAACGCGATGGTCAATTGTCCGTCCCGAAACGCGTAAGGCAGTCCATCCTGCAAATACGTGGCCATAGACATTTTCCGGCGGGAAACCTCATGGGTCAAAGCATTCCATTGTTCCTGAATACCCTGCAAGGACATTTCTAAACTCACCGGCGGCGCAGACGGTCTAGCAGGAACGACTTCCGCCGGCGCCGATGTTGCCGGCTTAACAACCGCGACCACAGGTTGGACCTGTGCCTGCGATTGCCCGCCATACGCCATCTTGGCAAAAGCCAATTCCAAAGGCATGCGCAGGGTCTCCATGACGCGGGCGGTTTCCTGCGCCTCAATGAACAATTCAATGACCTTCAATATGCCGACGATGGTGATCCTCTCTGCCTGAATAGCCAGACGCTGTCTGACCGCGGCCGGATACTCCACCAAACCTTTCAGATCCTGGCCGCCGATCTTCATGATCATCATGTGCCTGAAATGTTCGGTCAGGTCCTTGCCCAATTGCTTGATGTCCTTGCCCCGCTCAATGATCTCATTGAACACCTTCAGGGCAGATACGCAATTTTTATCCACCAAGGCATCGGTCAATTGGAACAACAATTCGATCTCGACCATCCCCAGCATGGAGAACACGTCTTTGGCGTCAATGCCGTCGGATCCCAGGGCGCTCAACTGGTCCAAAATGCTCAACGCGTCGCGCATGCTGCCCTGCGCGGCCTTGGCAATGGCGAACAACGCCGCATCGTCTATTTTCAACTTCTCTTTGGCGCAAATGCCTTTGAGGGCCGAGGCGATCACGTCAACTGGAATGCGTTTGAAATCAAAACGCTGGCAGCGTGAAAGGATGGTTGAAGGGACTTTATTGGATTCGGTGGTGGCAAAAATGAATTTGACGTGTTCGGGCGGCTCTTCCAGGGTCTTGAGCAAAGCATTGAAGGCCTCGGAGGTGAGCATATGCACTTCATCAACAATATAAATTTTGTAACGGCCATAAGCAGGAGCGAATTTGACGTTCTCCCTCAAGGTGCGGATCTCATCAATGCCGCGGTTGGATGCCCCGTCGATCTCAATGACGTCAAAACTGTTGGACGAGGTGATCTCGCGGCAGGCAAAACATTTGCCGCACGGGATCAAGGTCGGCCCCTCCTGGCAATTGAGGGACTTGGCGAGGATGCGGGCGCACGAGGTCTTGCCTATGCCCCGGGGCCCGCAAAACAAAAACGCATGGGCAATGCGTTTGGACTCAATGGATCTTTTTAATAACTGGGTGATGTGGTCCTGCCCGATGACCTCGGCAAAGGTCTGGGGACGGTATTTGCGGGCTAAAACAAGATAGGACATAGGTAGTTACAATATCCCAAATGCACCGGTAAAATCAAGGGATATTTGCGTATTACCAACGGTACAGGGACTTGCGGACCGGTTTTTCCGATTCAGATGGTTTAGCAAACGGCTTAGGCGATGGCTTGCTGCCTTGAGGTTTAACGCTGGGCTTGCTGCGCATGGACAGGGAAATACGCTTGCGGGCAATGTCCACCTCTAAAATCTTCACTTTTACCTTCTGCTGGACCTTAAGAAAATCCGCGGGACTTTTGATATAGGTATCGGACATTTCGCTGATGTGCACCAGCCCATCCTGATGCACGCCGATGTCCACAAAGGCCCCGAAGGCCGTGACATTGGTGACAATGCCGGTCAACTCCATACCCGGGGTCAGGTCCTCAAGTTTTTCAACCCCCTCTTTAAATTGTACAACTTCAAATTTGGCGCGCGGGTCGCGTCCGGGTTTAGCCAATTCTTCCTTGATATCCAAAAGCGTCGGCAGACCCACCTGCTCGCTGACATATTTATGCACGTCGATCTTTTGACGCAATTTCTCATCCTTCATCAGGTCCTCCACCGAAGCCCCGACGTCTTTAGCCATCCGTTCAACAATGGCATAACTTTCCGGATGCACGGCCGAAGCATCAAGCGAGCTTTTACCGCCGCGGATGCGCAAGAAACCAGCCGCCTGTTCAAAGGCCTTGGCGCCTAATTTGGGTACCTTTTTTAATTCTTCCCGCGCATTGAACGCGCCGTTGGTGTTGCGATGCTCCACAATGGCCTGGGCCGAAGCCGGACCCAAACCGGAAACATACATCAACAATTGTTTGCTGGCGCTGTTGACCTCCACCCCCACCTGATTGACGCTGCTGATCACCACGTCATCAAGCATGTTCTTTAATTTGTTCTGGTCCACGTCGTGCTGGTACTGGCCGACACCGATGCTTTTGGGGTCTATTTTCACCAACTCCGCCAGAGGGTCCTGTAAGCGCCGGCCGATGGACACCGACCCGCGCACCGTCACGTCATGATCGGGAAATTCTTCACGGGCCGCGTCGGAAGCGGAATAAATGGATGCCCCGCTCTCATTGACCATCACGACCTGGATGCCGGGCAATTTCAAAAAACGGGCAAAGGCCTCGGTCTCGCGGCCGGCTGTGCCGTTACCAACAGCAATACATTCAATATCAAACGTCTGGCATAATTTCTTCATCGTCTGAATGGCGCGTTCTTTTTCCGCCTCGCTTTGGGTGACATAAATGACTGTATGGTGCATCAACTTGCCCTGGGCGTTCAAACACACCACCTTGCACCCCGTGCGATAACCGGGGTCCATGGCCAAAATATTCTTTTGTCCCAAAGGCGATGCCATCAATAATTGACGCAAATTATCCGCGAACACTTGAATGGCTTCCTCATCGGCTTTTTGTTTGCTTAACAGACGCGCCTCTGTCTCTATGGACAAAGACAAAAGCCGTTTGAAACAATCTTCAACAGCCATTTGCACCTGCGATGAACAGGCATTCGCGGGGCTGGCCACGAACATCTCATGAAGAATGGACAGGGCCTCTTGTTCACCAACGGTGATGCGCATCATCAGGAATTCTTCCTTCTCCCCCCGGCGCATGGCCAGAACGCGGTGGGACGGCGCTGTCTTCACCGGCTCCTTCCAATCATAGTAATCCTTGAATTTAACCCCCTCTTGTTCCTTGCCTTTGATGACTTTAGATTCAAGTACTGCTTTTTCCAGATAAAGGGCACGGATCCTGGCACGGGCTTGAGCATTTTCATTGACCCATTCCGCGATGATGTCGCGGCTGCCGGCCAGGGCCTCGTCAATATCGGCAACACCTTTGGCAGGGTCAATAAAACGCGCGGCCTCGATCTTTGGGTCAACGTCCGGATTTTGCTTAAAAATGAGCGCGGCCAACGGTTCCAAACCTTTTTCTTTGGCAATGGTGGCCCGGGTGCGGCGTTTGGGCTTATACGGAAGATACAGGTCTTCCAGCACCGTCATGGTCTGGGCGGCATTGATCTTTTCTTTCAGATCGTCGGAGAGTTTGCCCTGCTTGGTGATGGACTCCAGAATGGCGGCGCGGCGCTCGTCGAGTTCCTGCATTTGCCGCAGGCGGTCGCGGATCTGCGTGATGGCCACCTCATCCAAAGAACCGGTGACTTCCTTGCGGTAACGGGCGATAAAAGGAACAGTGCCGCCCTCGTCTAAAAGGACGGCGGCGGCAACGACCTGCTTTTCTCTTAAATTAAGTTCCTGGCAAACCTTGAGGATGTGGGAAGAATTCATCGCGACTTCGCCGGTGGCGCTAACGGCGGCCACAGGGGCAGGGCTATACCCGACTGAATAATGGCAAATATCCTCGGCTGGATGGCCATCGCGGGCCGCGCCCTGTTGACTATTTGAGGAGGTTCAACGTTCAAAGCCATTTCCTTGATAAGACTCCCCATCTGTTCGTCCCTTTTGGAATGACCCGGATTCATCGACCAGGATACCGATGCGTTCCAATACCCGTTGATCAGATTTTTCTTTCCGGTATCGGGATCATAGACTACGTTTGGGATTTGATGATAGGAAACTTCCAAAAGGATACGTTTCATCCATTTTTTTGATTCTTCCCTGTTTCCCAGCTCATAATGACTGGCCGCTAAGATCCACATGGCCGCGGCCACTTCATTCAATATAGGATATTTCCAGATCGCAATATGTAAAGGATTATTATTGCCTCGAAACGTCGTTCCCCAGGGATACGCGATCAATCCGCCGATCTCCCGGGATTTTTGTCCTTGCTCTTCCTGGGCCAAACGGACCCAGACCGGATCATCGATCACCTTCTGCGCCCAAACAATGGCTTCATTGTAATCCTTCTTTTCAAATGCCTGCCACGCGTGCAAATTGTATTGTCCCGGCTCAACAACCTGCGTCCTTGGGTCAGGAAAATGAGTCGGCACGTTTTCCTGAAAAGATCTATCCGCCACGATGCTGTTGACATGATCTGCGGCTCTTTTCCGTTCACCTGCGCTGATATTGATCTGTCTATAAATTGAAAAATAGTCATCATCGAGGACAAAGGGATTCACCCCATTAATGGGCAACACTCCCCAAGCGCCTATAAAACTACCCCCTTCAATTCCTCCGGAAGGATTTTTGGCATAAAAAAATGGAGTTTTCCATCCGTGCCCGACGGCTACGCCTTGCCCGGTGGCATAAAAGAACATTTTAAAACCCTTCACTTCATAGGCCGCTTTTAACAATTCATCCGTCAGCAATTCGGCGATCGCCTTGAAATTTCTGGCTTTTTTCCTGCTGCCCGCGTTCCAAAATCTTACGGCGTTCTTCTGTAAAGCTAAAATGACCCCGCCGGTCCACTCGGGCGATCCCACAGGATGAAACCCTCCACGGGCCTTGATGACATCAGGATCTTTAGCATCTGTAAAATCAACGGAAATGATGGTCCGGCTTTTCCCGCCGGGAAATTCCAGCGTGACGCGCACAAGACTTTTCGCCAGCATGGTTCCCGTTAAACGTTCGAGCGCGTCCAGCGGGACCGCATCCCCCAATTTTCCAGCCATGGTCCATGAATAGGCGTCTGTGGCAAATATCGCGCTCGGACCGTTTTCCCATATCCCTTGATGGATCGCTCCTTGCCGCGGCAGATAAACATTGTTCATAAACCACGCGGAAGCCCTGTCCGCGGCCTGTTTCCATTTCATGTCTTGCGTCAACTCGAACAATTGATAAAAAACATCAACGGTGTCCGCGTGCGGTTCGGTATGGACCCTGCCGGGCGTCCTATCTCCATCGCTGACAGCGCCGTCCGGTCTTTGCATGGCCAGCAAGGTTTCTCCCAAAATAACGGCATCATACAAATATTTTGCTTTATTGACCTGCAGCATCGCCATGATGAGAAAAGCGGTCGGCCCTGGCGTTGTCAAATATTCCAATTCTCCCTTCCCTTGCTTTCGGATGGATGTGCGGTCAACAGCATTGATCAAGCCTAATGCAGGACTGTCTTTTCCAAAAAGTTTTAATATGCCATAGGTTTTGTTCGCATCGCTGTTGTTAACGATCTCATTGCGGGGAATATGTAATCGCTGCGTGAAATAATCGATGATCCTTTCGGCTTCGCCCTGGTTTCCCGCCGCCTTTAATATCATGGCCATGACCGCGGCGTCATAGATGAAGGTCAAATTTTCAAATCCCGGATGGCCATATAAACTGGGTGACAGGCCCGTACCAGGGTCTGCCAATCTTATGATGCTTTGAGAGGCGCCATGCGTTAAATCATATATATCTAATGGTGTCAAGGCACGGGCATTCAACGGCCAGCTAAATGCCGATAAAAAAACCATGGTAAGCAATAATGAACGTAGGGAGGTGGGAACTACCGGAGTTTTGTTCATATTCGGAAGTCAGGCTATCCTTCTAAGGTTAAGGATCCTATGACTTTGCGCCCCCACTTTACAATGGGTTTGCCTTTGTCGTAGAACAGGTATTTCAAAATTCTAATAGAGAGTATGTCCTATGCCAAATAAAAAGCAAGGGTTTCAAACCGCATGCCCTTGCTGGAAAATTAATATATAACCATTGCAGTATAAATGGGTTACGCCATCATACCCTGGTGTGGAATACGTTTTCCACCCTGTGGATATGTCAGCAAGACCAAGTCCTGCAATGAGTTGCCGAATTAAACTTTTAATTAAAAAATTCTAATAGAATATAACTGATTGGAAGATATTGAGTTGCAGATAAACTTAAAAAACGGAGAGGCAGGGATTCCTTCTCCCCCGGCGTGACATTCGTCACGCCTCCTCCGAAGCCGGCCGCCCTCGCTTGAACCAGTGGCGCTCGGGTCGGCTTCGAATCAGTAGATATCCACGACCTCACGGTCGTGGCACTTCTGTTGTTCTTGTTACTTTCAGGCTTCGCCTGTCCTCGGCAAAAAATCATTGCCTCGGATGCTATCCATCTACAACCTTACGGGTGTAGGTTTACGAAGGATTTCTAAAGTTAAACCTAATATAAAAACGGAGAGGCAGGGATTCGAACCCTGGGACCAGGTTACCCCGGTCAACTGCTTAGCAGGCAGCTCCGTTCGGCCACTCCGGCACCTCTCCCTAATTATCCTGCACAGCTTTTGCCTTGCGCTTCTTCTCAAAAAACTCACTGACAATGGCCCCGCATTCGCCGGCCAGGATCCCGCCGACAACATCAACACGATGGTTCAACCGCTCATGCCGGACGATGTTCATCAAAGACCCGCATGCGCCTGTTTTGGGGTCCTCGGCACCGTAACACAAACGCTTCAAACGGGCCAGCACCAGCGCCCCGGCGCACATCGAACAGGGCTCGATTGTAACATAGAGGGTACACTCCCGCAACCACTTCGCGGACAAGCCGCTCGTCGCCTGCGTGATGGCGATCATTTCGGCATGCGCGGTGGGATCTTTGAGCGTTTCCACCTGATTATGGGCCCGGGCAATGATCTTATTCTCATGGACGATCACCGCGCCGACGGGAACTTCATCCGCCTCATAGGCCTTTTTTGCCTGGCGCAATGCTTCCCGCATGAACATCTCATCAATTTGGGTCATCAGGGTTTGGAAATAACCGCTAAAGGAAGGTCAATACGGACAACGGTGCCTGTGCGCAAAGAACTTTTGATGTGGATACCGCCACCCGCTTTCTCAACGATGGTGTGGACCACGGAAAGGCCGAGACCGGCGCTTTTTTCAAAACCGCGTTCCTTGGTGGTAAAAAACGGTTCAAAAACTTTTGACAAATGTTCCGGGGTGATGCCAACGCCTTCGTCCTGGACCTCGACCACCGCTCTCTTATTTGACCGGTCCCGGGTCGTGCGTATCCTCACTGTCCCTCCGGCTGGCATGGCCTGCATGGCATTGACCAAAACATTATGGATGACCTGGTGGCATTCAACCTTCCCCAAACGGACGGGCGGGATATCCTTGGCCAACCGCAGGGACATTTTGATCCTGGCCGCCTTGATCTGTTGCTTTAACAAAGCAGCGATCTCTCTGATGACCTCATTGACCGCGCAGGAGCCACTGGACGATCTGACCAGCATACGGCCGGTGGCGGCGCAACAGCGTTTGAGCTGGCGGTTCATCTGCTCGAGGGTGGTGATAATTTTAGTAAAATCCTTATAAGACAGGTATTCAAAATCGCGGCGTTTGTATTCGTCAATGAGTTTCTGCGTGCTTTTGCTGACCGACTGCAGGGGGCCGTCCAATTCGTGGGCAAGCCCGGACAGGATGGTCAAAAATTCGCGGGAAGATTTTTCAGATAAAGCCATAGGATAAAAAACGCGCCTAAGAGGACTCGGCGCCCCGACTTTTCTCGTATTATTGAAGTCGGGGTCGGCCACCCGCTCTATAAACTGCTCCTATTCGTCGCAGTTTATAAACAGAGCTCCTTCGAGTCCTTTATGAAAGTTAAACGCGCCTAAGAGGACTCGAACCTCTAACCCTCAGTTCCGTAGACTGATGCTCTATCCAGTTGAGCTATAGGCGCAAATTTTCAACGATTTTTTAATTCTCTTAACATCCGTTCCCGGTCGAGGCCTATTTTCGCCATGGCATCCCCGGGGTCGGCATGGTAATGCCGGCAGAACGTGGTCACTTCCGTGATGGTGTGCGCCCCCTTGTCAGCCAATGTCTTTAAAACCGCCCCCCTCAACCATGTTTCGTTGATGATGTCCCTGGGGGCCATGCCGCTTTCCTGCGACAACCGGTCGCGGTACACCGTGCTGGGCGATACCGGCATCACGCGCTTCTGGTCGTAATTGTATTTGAACACATGCGACAAAAGCACCTTCATATTTTCCATCCCGCTGGTTTCCGAGATCTCGTCCACGACACGGAACATCTTGCCCTCCACGTGATAACGTTTCAGGATGACAAAAACATCCATGAGCGTGATGAGGGACTCGGGGATGTTCATGGGTTCATTGTGCAGGCGCATGATCGCTTCCCGCGCGCTCAAGGCGTGGATCGTGCCCATGCAGTATTTGCCGATATTGACGGCCGTGATCATGTCCCGCGCTTCCGCCCCCCGCACCTCCCCGACGATGATGCGCTCGGGGCGCATGCGCAAACTGTTCTTGACCAGGTCCGAAAGGCTCAATTCATCATCGGTCTCAAGACGCGAGCAGCTGTCTTCCAAAAAAGTATTCAATTCCAAGGTGTCTTCAATAATGACCAGACGGTCCTTGGTGGGAATAAAACTCAACAACGCGTTGAGCAAGGTGGTCTTGCCTGTCCCCGGTCCGCCGGCGATGATGATATTGGCCGGCCGGATGGAAAGCCCTTCCAGATACAGCCACAACTGCCCCGCCGCCTCATAACTCATGGTCCCGCGTTTGATCAGATCAATGACGCTCAACGGATCCATCTTGGTCTTGGTGATGGTCAATTGCGGCCCCAGCGGCGCGTCAATGATATTGACGCGTCCGGCGAGGTTGGGCAGTTCCAGATTGGCGATCTTATGATAACCGGCGCGTCCGGCGAAGACCAGAAGTTTCTGGATGAATAAATGAAGTTCTCTGGAAGAAGCAAAATTGCGCCCGGTCGTGATGAACCCTTTTTGGGCGTGGTGGATAAAAACGGGCTTAAGCCCGTTGATGATGATGTCCTCCACCTCGGCGTCGCATAGCAGGTCTTCAACGATCCCGTAAGAAAGGAAATTCTTGGCAAAATGGCCCTTTTCATTCTTTGAAGGAAAAAGGCCGATGAACGGCTCACCGTCTTTTTGTCCCAGAAGCAGATTGAGGGCATGCACCACGATCTCCTGACGCTCGCTTTGGGGCAAAACGAGCGCCATCTTCCCCTTCAATTGCTCCAGTAAAAGTTCTTCCAGGTCCAAAATTTTCTCTTTGCTCATACGTTCGGTCTTTTCTTGATGATCACGACGGCAGACGTCTGGATGTCCAAATATTTCCTGGCAACCCGCCGGATGTCTTTTTTAGTAACGGCATTGATACGCGCGTCAAAATCTTTATGAAAATGATACCCTAAACCGTACAGTTCGTTGAGCGCACTCAATGACGCCAGAGCCGCCGGGGTATCCAGGCCCATCTTGAACATCCCTTTCAAATAGGCCTTGGCGCTGTTGATCTCTTCATCCGTGACATCCTCGGCGGCGAGGGCCTGTGCCTGCCGCGTGAGAATTCCTTTGACAGTATCAATTTTATCTTCCGTCGTCAAGACAAAAAGTGAGAGGATTCCGGCATCCACCCCGGGCGTATAATCCGAACCCACCGTATAGGCCTTGCCCAATTCATCCCTGACCTTAACGAAAAGCCGCCCGCTCAAACCGGAACCCAACACCGCGTCGATGACTTCCATGGTCCAGCGGTCTTCGTCTTTCAAAACAGGCGCCTGGAAAGCCATCATCACAACCGCCTGTTCTTTGTCCATGGCCACTGTTTTTTCACGGGTCTTTTGGGGAGGCGATTCCTGAAATTCTTTGAGCAACGGCCTGCCTTTAGACAAACCGGAAAACTTTTTCCTGATCTCCTGTATCACGGACGCGGGATCAAAATCCCCAAAAACAGCAAGCACCGCGTTGTCCGCGCGGACAAAACGCTGGTAGTATTCAATCGCGTCTTGACGGGTGATCTTTTGCACCGACCCCTTGGTGCCCAGAACATCACGGCCGAACGGATGGGTCAAATACAAGGTCTGAAACAATTCTTTAAAACCGACCGAAGCAATGTCATCATCCCTGGCATCAATGTCCGCGGCCATGTTGGTCTTTTCATGTTCTATTTCATCCATGGAAAAAGAGGGTTGCGCCAACAGGCCCTGCATGGTGTCCAAAGCAAAAGACAGGTCGTCGGACAGGACGTTCATGCTCAAACCGATGCTGTTGCGTCCGGCAAACCCGGACAAAGAACCGCCCCGGTTTTCCACGTTCTTTTTAACGCCTTTAGTCCAGACCCTGGACACCAGCATGCTTAAACCGGACAGTTCAGGATTTTCCTGACGGGTCCCGGCATTAAAAACGCAATCCACAGCGATAACCCCGACGCTATGATCTTCTCCCAAGAGAACGGTCAGACCATTGTCCAAAACGATCTTTTGGATATTGGACTTTCGCGGTTTTATTTCAACCGTCCCGGAAGCAGGACCGCCCTGCATAGGCCTTAAAACATTGATCGTCAGGTGATCATCCGTCAAATAGCGCCGGGCCACGCGTTTAATGTCCTCATTGCCGATCTTTTTAACGGCATCCACGTATTTCTTGGAAAAATACGGATCTCCCATCATGGCCTCGTCGGTGGCCGCCCTATATGCCAAAGAGGATGATGTCTGATTGCCAAATACGAACTGGCTTAAGACCTGGCGTTTGGTCTTTTCCAATTCTTGAGCATCCAAGCCCGAGCGCTTGACCTGCTCAATAGCGGATCTGGACGCTTGCAGAACAGCGGACAAATGGTCCTTGCTCATCACCCCTTCAACCGCGAACATGCCTTTGTCCTGGGGAGTAAAATTAAAAGCGGAGATCTCTTCAACCAATTTCTTTTTCTCATAAATATCCTGATAAAGCCGCGAGCCCTCCCCCTGCCCTAACGCCATGGCCAAAACATCAAGGGCATACAAATCCGGATCGGCGATGCTCACCCCTTGATAGGCCAAAGAAAAACGGATGAGCGGTGTTGCAAAATGGTCTTCAAAGCGGCGCTGTGCTATCTGCGGCGGCTCCTGCGGGGTATTGCGTTCAAGGTATGGCCTCTGCTTAAGATCTTTGAACGCCTCTTTGATCAAAGGCAGAACCTCCGGGCTTCGCACAGGCCCCGCGACAGACAAAATGATATTATTGGGGATATACCGGGACTTGTAATACGCATACAACCCCTCCCGCGTGACACCGTCAAACAGCGACGGATACCCGATGATCGGATGGCGGTAGGGATGGCGGATATAGACATTCCTGAAAACCAGATCGCTCAAGCGCCGGTCAGGACGGTCATTGTACAAACGCATTTCTCCGTGGATGACCTCGCGTTCTTTTTCAACCTGGGCAGGATCAAAAGCGGAATTGGCCACCATGTCCGCGATGATGTCCAGCCCTTGCGCAAAATTGCCCGACGGAAGATCCAGTGTATAAATGGTGTGATCAAAAGAAGTAGACGCGTTGATGGTGCCGCCCAAGGCCTCAACTTCTTTGGCAATGGCGCCGACAGGACGCTTGGCCGTGCCCTTAAACAGCATGTGTTCAATGAAATGGGATATCCCGGCGCCTGAATATTCCCCTTCAACCGCCGACCCGGTCTTGATATAAGCATCAATAGACAGGACTTCGCTGGACGGCATTTCCTGGACCAGAACGGTCATGCCGTTTTCCAGAACTTCTTTGCGGACCTGATCGGCATATACGGGTGAAAAGACGGACAAAAACAGCAGGAGAAAAAGCAGGCGTTTGGCCATTTCAGGAAGACCCGCGGTGATATTCATCCAGCAAGCGGCGGATGTCTGTTGCTGAATTCTTGGCGATCTGCGAGCAGATAAAGATCAATAAAGAGAACGGCCACACGTCCTGGGGCCCCACCAACAGACCGGCCAGGGTGTTTTCCTGCCTTTGCAGAAGATCGCCGTAATGCCGGATGGCGGCATGCACGTCCCCTTCAAAAACATCAAGAGAATGGGTCTTATTGTCGTATTTCAAAGACGGCCCCGAACCGCCGCGTACCAGCAAAAAATTAACCATGCTCTCTTCATGAGAAGGATCAAGGCCTTCCAAAGAGAACCCTTCCAGTTGGGGGATGTTGGGAGGCAGGATCAGCGACGGGCGGTCCACGACCACCTCTCCCTTGCGCACCACGGTATCGCCGGGGTTGATGGATGAAGCGGACAAAAGCACATACGGGACATGCGTTTCCTTAAACGTCTGCAGGGACTGGACGCGGGAACGGATGATATCGGTTTCTCTTAAGGCCTTATCCCAGGCATCATGAATGTTCATCATATAGGTATACCGAAAAATGGCGGAGAGGCTGGGATTCGAACCCAGGGCCCCTTGCGAGGCAACGGTTTTCGGGACCGCCGCATTCGACCACTCTGCCACCTCTCCCAAAGTCGTTAATTATACATATCTTCCCTGCTTAAGGGAATCAAATTTGCATAGTACATGAGCCGGGCGATGTCAGACATCTTCAACAAGATGGATATCCTGCCCAATAATACCCCTTTACCGATCAGATCCTTGACCATCTTTCCCCGGGCCGTCAAAACACGCGGCACAACCGACATAGGCAAAAGGCGGACATGCACCGTAGGATTATCATTGATAAAACCGGTTTTGATGCCGTATTCCAAAATTTCTCGCAACAGCAAAAGGGTCAGGTTCACTTTTTTTGGATTAACGTCCCGGCCCTTGGCAAGATGGGCCTTGTAGGATTCAATGACAGCAGGTGTCACCTGGGATAATTTGATCAAATGCGGGTGGTCTTTTTTACAAAAAGCGCTGAAATGATTTGCGGTCAGGCGCAGGCGTTCCAATGTTTTGGGGGGATGCTGGCCGGCCGCGTCATTTAAAAACTGTTCAAGAAAAACAGGAAGATCAATATCGCGGACAATGGTCAGGGATTCTCCGCCGGCGATCTTGGTTTCAATGTCTTCCAACAACTTTTGGGCAGCGGTCCGATCAGGCCCGGCGATCTGGGAATACAAAAGTCCCCGGGCGTAGAATTCAACGTAATACGTATTTCCTATTTTACGGACTTGACCCATATAGAAAGTGAAATAAAAAACGGAGAGGCTGGGATTCGAACCCAGGGCCCCTTGCGAGGCAACGGTTTTCAAGACCGCCGCATTCGACCACTCTGCCACCTCTCCAATATCATAACACCAATGCTTACAATAACTTATGATAAATATAATTTCTGTAAATCTTCCTTATTTCGTTTGGTGTCTAAATTGTGACTGTTTGTAAATTCATTATTACCTCTATTATTACCCTCTTTTAGAGGTATTACCTCTTCTGCCAAACGGCTCCGGGCCCCCGCCCAAGGCATTTAACTTTCTTCGATTTTTGAAGATTACGAAGAACTATTCTGATCATATCCCGACTAACCCCAGGACATGCTCTTTCAAGATCCGAAAGGGTAAAATCCTTCTCAAAGGCATTAATAGCCGTTTCAATAAATTCCGTTTTTGATCCTCGTGGGCTTTTTATTTGCCCTACCCGGCTTTCAAACTCATGGTAAGCCGTTTTAAGAATATAGAGAAGATAATTGATATAGGGCCAAGGGTCATGTTTACCCTCATGCCACCCTTGAGAACTCTGTTGCAATGTTTCATAGTAGCGTTCTTTGTTTTGCTCAATAAGCCGTTCAAGGCTAATATAGCGTCCAACCTCATAGCCCAGCGTATAACATTGAAGCAAGAGCAATAGCCGCGAAACACGACCATTGCCATCCCGGAATGGATGAATACAAAGAAAGTCGAGATTGAAAGCGCCCAACGCAATCAAAGGATGAACGCTTTTTTCCTTTAAAGCGTCCTGCCAATATTTGACAAGCTCCATTGTAAAGCCAGGTGTTCTTGAAGGATCTAGAGTTTTAAAACGCACACGTTCTCCCCCACCTGGTAATTTCTCAATAATATCTACTTCTTTCTCTTTATATTTTCCGGCATCCCAAATTTCACCACGGCTCATCTGGTGTAACTTAAGGATTGTTTTTTCGGAAATCGAGACCCCCGTCCCTTCACGATGGATCCAATCAAGTGCGGTGCGATAACAACGCACCTCTTCCTCGCTCCGGTCTTTCAGATGGGTCTTGCCAAAAACAACCGTCGCCACACGTTTTTCATCAACAAGCACCCCTTCGATCCTGTTGGAAGAAACAGCGCTTTCAATCAAAGCATGCTCTCTTAAAACTTTCAGTTTCTGTGGGAACTGTTTGGTAAAAAGCTCCTGCTTTCCTTTTGCCTCCCCCAAATCTGCCAAATACCAGGAGGTGGCTATAGGGATGTTCTCTATTTTTTTCTCAAACTGCTGAAAAGTTTTCATAATATCTTACCTACCTCTCCGATGCAATAGTAACATTCCCCGTCGGTCAAGTCAATCAGCGAGGAATGAAAAGAACTTTATAGACGTATGTGTAATACACAGCAATGCGGTGGGCCAGGGACTTGATGAAGGCGATGAAGGAGAACTCCGGCAACAGGGGAATGATGACGGCGGCGAGGATGATGAGATTGGCGGACAGGACCAGCCCGAAAGACACGAGATACTGGCCTTTCATCGGGCTGGGATCCGATTCATAAAGTTGACGGGCAGTGCCGATGACATGCAGGGCGGCCGCGAATGCCAATAAAAAAAGCACAAGCCGCTCATAAGCGCCATAACCCAGCGCGTTGAGAACCAACCCCAGACAAATGACCAAGATCGCGTAGATGGGAACGACGGCCCCGGCCATGTCGGCGGACGGCCCCAAAAAAGAAAAGATCTTCGCGACAACGGAGCGGCCGAACCCATAAACTTCTTTAAAATCATAAAGGAATAAATGCAGGATGGTATAAGCCGCAATGCCCCACAACAGCCATTGTTCTTTATGGACGGGAACGCCCAAGAACTGGTCCTGGAACGCCAAAACGCAGGCAACGACCAACGGCAGGACCAATAAAAAGAGAAGGAATTTCAGGATGGTCAATAATCCTTGTTTCACTTTTTCCTCCCGATACGCTCAACGCCGCCCATGTAAGGACGAAGGACTTCGGGGACAATGACGTCCCCTTCCTTGGTCTGGTAATTTTCCAGAATGGCGGCCATGGTCCGCGGCAGGGCAACGCCGGAACCGTTGAGGGTGTGGACGAAAGCGGACTTTTTGCCGTCCTTACCTTTGTAGCGGATGTTCGCCCGGCGGGCCTGAAAATCCTCAAAATTTGAACAACTGGAGGCCTCCAGCCATTTGTCCAAACCGGCCGCGTACACCTCGATGTCGTAGCATTTGGCGGCGGCAAAACTCAAGTCACCGCTGGCCAGCAACAACACCCGATAAGGAATACCCAACAATTGAAATATCTTGCAGGCATCAGCCAATAAGGATTCCAATTCCTCATAAGAATTTTCCGGTTTGACGAATTTGACTAATTCCACTTTATCAAATTGGTGGATGCGCACGAGCCCGCGGGTGTCCTTGCCATAAGAACCCGCCTCCCGCCGGAAACACGTGGTATAAGCGGTGTAATAAAGAGGCAGGTCCTCTTCATTGAGCGTTTCATCACGGTGGATATTAGTGACCGGGACCTCGGCCGTGGGGATCAAATAAAGATCATCGGATGGCAGATGATACATGTCCTCTTTCATCTTGGGCAATTGCCCGGTCCCTGTCATGGACGCGGCATTGACCAAAACCGGCGGGGACATTTCGCAATAACCGTGTTCGCGGGTGTGCGTATCCAGCATAAAATTGTATAAAGCCCTCTCCAGCCGCGCCCCGAGGTCTTTATAAAGGACAAAATTGGAACCGCTTAATTTCGCGCCCCTTTTAAAATCAATGATGTCCAGCGCTTCGGCGATCTCAATATGCGTCTTGGGTTTAAAATCCGGTTTCGGCGCTTTGCCCCAACGGTTGATCTCTTTATTGGCCTCGGCCCCGCCGACGGGAACGGAACTGTGAGGGATGTTGGGGATGCCCAGCAGAATGTCCTGAATTTGCCCTTCAATACCCTTGATGACCGGCTCCATGGCATCCACCTTCTGGGCAATGGCCTTCATGGGACCGATCTTCGCCTTAGGATCGCATTTTTCCTTAATGAGCCGGCCGATCTCGTCATTGGCAATATTCTTTTTGGCTTTAAGGTCTTCAAGATCAACCAGCAATTTCCGGCGCTGGCTGTCTAGTTCCAAAAGACGGTTGAGATCGGCCTTGGCGTGTCTGGCCTCAAGGCCGGCCTTGACCTGGTCGGGATTATCGCGAATGAACCTTAGGTCGAGCATGATGAGTTATGGTAACGCAAACCGACGGTCGGTGTCAAATCAAAAGCGGGATTATTCGAGGATCAAATTCTTCAGGTTCTCTAATAACGCGTCGCATTGACGGTCACTGAGCTTGCCCAGATGTTGCTTGAAACGGTGGTTATCAATGGCGCGGATTTGATCGGTCATAATGTCGGAATCAAACGGCAACAAAGATTCTTTGGCAAGGACCCTGACCCTTAAAGGGGCGGCATCGTTTCTAAGCCTTGAAGTTAATAAACAAACGACTGTGCTTGTATGGATATCATTGATGTCGTCCGTCTGTACGACGACAACCGGACGGGTCTTGCCCGGCTCTGTGCCAAAAGCCGGGTCCAGATCTGCCAAATAAATATGGAATTTAGATATTTTCATTCAAGCAGATGAGGGTCTATGCCTTCGATCTCCCGCAAGAGAGCCAACGAATCCGCTCCGACCAGTCTGGACGCCTTGCGCAATTGCTGGCGCCATTTCCGCTTGCGATTGATCTTATTATAAAATTCCAAGGCCTTATTAATGTATGCATTGCGGGACAAATGCACCTCTTTCACCACTTCTTCCAGATCTTTAAAAATATCGTCTTTTATCTTCAATGAGATCGCTTTCATTTTCCCCTCCTGTGGTATCACTAAAAGTATATACCACTTTGAGAGGGAATCAAGAAAAAAATTCGAAGCGTCCGGCGATCGTGTTGCGGCGGAGGAGCGCGGTGGTCCCCGGGCCTATCAGCGTTCGAACACCTTTAAGCCCCACCGAGGTCCAATGGACGCTTTCGAATAATATCAAATATTAAAGATCATGCCGGCTCAGGCGATAGCCCTCAAGGACCCTTTCTGAAACCAGGTCTTTGACCTCATCGCTCAAACAGCGCACGCGGTCATACCACTTTTCATCCTTCCCCTGCTCGGAAGGCATGGACACGAACATTCCCTTCTTTCCTTCAATGACCCTGACCCCCTTAATGAGGATGGCATCATTGACAACGATATCAACAAATGCCTTGACCCGCCCTTCCGCAAGACGATGGATACTGCCGACCTTGACATCTAAAAGCGTTTCGTTCATATGCCCTCCCTTGGTTGTGAACAAAGCAACGATAACATACATTGATTTTTTGTCAAGTCATTTATTTATTAATAGTCAATTTCATGCCATAATATCAAGAATATCAAAATAAAATTGCAAATCCAACAATATATGCTATTCTAATGCTATCGTCCATCTCATCCAAAGGGGGTTGTATGTATATAGGGAAGAAAGTTGAAACCATCCGCAAGGCGCAAAAAATGTCTTTGACGGAACTCTCCAAGAAAAGCGGGGTCCAGCTGGCCACGTTGAGCCGCATTGAGAACATGAAAATGGTGGGCACGCTGGAGTCGCACATCAATATCGCCAAGGCGCTGGGCATTGACGTGACGGAATTATACCGCGGCATTGACCAGAAGTCCGCGATCCTGGATGTAGGGCCGGACCAGAGCGGCGCAGATATTTTCAGGCACAGCGAACGCTCTTCTTATGAGATCCTCACCAAAAACGTCCTGAAGAAAAAAATGATGCCGGTATTGATCCGTATTGAGGCGAACGGCAAGACGAACACGGAACAAAACCAGCCGGGCACGGAAAAATTCATTTTTGTCCTGGAGGGCGTGGTTGAGGCAGACATCAACGGGGCGAAATTCCGTTTGAGCAAACACAATACATTCTATTTTGATTCTTCCCTTCCCCATCATTTCATCAATAAAGGAAGGTCAACCGCGCGCGTACTGTGCGTGGGCACGCCGGTATCCCTTTAAAACAATCCCCAAAAACCAAGGAGATGGCTATGTCAGGAAAAATTTTGATCTGTGATGACGAGGAAGGTATCCGCGAGTCCTTAAAACTCATTTTGTGCGACCATTACGACCTGGTGGTCGTGGACAGCGGCGAACAGGCCCTGCACACATTGGCGAACGCAAAAGACATCAAAGTAGCGCTCTTGGACATAAAGATGCCCAGGGTCAATGGTCTGGATGTCCTGCAGGAGATCAAATCAAAATATCCCGAGGTGAAGATCATCATGGTCACCGGCTACCGGTCGGTGGAAACAGCCGCCGAAGCCGCGCGTCTGGGAGCGTCGGGGTACATCATCAAACCGTTCAAGGCGGAAGAGATTTTAGAGGTTGTTAAACGAAATATTCATTAACTAATTGGTCATGATTTATTTTATCATTAGTTCATTTCTTAATGCACTGACCAGTCTTTTATCCTGCTTTTTTGTCCTCTTCACTAACCCAAAAGCAAAAACAAATCAAACATTCGCTTTATACACATTTTGTGTGTCCATGTGGGCAATTTTTTATTTGCTTTGGCTTACTGCTGATAATCCAGAAAATGCTCTTTTTTATGTAAAAATAATAAACATATCAGCATTGTTTATACCCTGCGCATTTCTTCATTTCAGTTGCTACCTATTAAATGAATATCAAAAACATAAGAAAATTATTTTCTTACTCTACCTATTTAATTTAATACTATCCAGTACTGTAGGATTTACTGACCTATACATACTAGGAACAGAAAAACAATTAATTTTTCCCTATTGGCCAATAGCCGGAAAGTATTATATTCTTCTTTTCTTAGAATATGTTCTTATCGTCGGCTATTCGCTACTTATTATTTATAAAAAAATGAAAATAAGTGTAGGAATAAAGAATCTACAATTAAAATATCTATTTTACGGAATACTCATCGCTTATATAGGGGGAGCAACGAATTTCCCTCTCTGTTATAATATCCCAATTCCTCCTTTCGGAAATTTCTTCGTTTCGCTCTATACAATCTTTATCACATACGCTATTTTAAAATATCAATTAATGGATATACACATTATTGTTAAAAAGAGCCTAGTTTATTCAATATTGATCGCAATACTGACTGTATTCTATTTTAGTTCCATATATTTAGCCGAACGTATATTCCAAGAGATGCTTGGTTATAAATCATTGTTGATCTCCGTGACCTTGGCCTCATTCATTACGCTCATTTTTATTCCGCTTAAGAACATCATCCAATCTTTTATCGAAAAATATTTCTTTATGGGTAATTTCTTCCAACTAGCAGAACAAAATGAACAATTACGACGAGAAATTGTTCAATCCGAACGCCTGAAATCCATCGCCATCCTGGCCAGCGGCATGGCGCATGAGATCAAAAACCCGCTGACGGTCCTCAAAACCTTCAGCGAATTCCTGCCCCGAAAAATGGATGACAAAGAATTCCTCAAGAAATTCCAGCCCATGATCGCCCATGAGATCGACCGCATCAACGCTCTGGTTCATGAACTCCTGGACTTTGCCAAACCAGCTCCCCTTCAGATAAAGCCAACGCCCATCCACGCCCTTTTAGACCAAACATTGGAGATCTTAAGCAATGATTTTCTGAAACACAAAATTAACGTTCATAAGGACTATAGCCTGACAACGCCGGCGATATTGAATCTGGACCCCAATCAATTCAAACAAGCCCTGTTGAATATACTGCTGAATGCCATGGAAGCCATGCCGACGGGCGGCGCCGTCACCGTGACCACCCTCCCTTCTTCCGACCTGCAATACGCCCTGATCAAGATCCAGGATACCGGATGCGGGATCAGAAATGAAGATATCGCCCACATTTTTGACCCGTTCTTCACCAAAAAAGACCACGGCACCGGGCTTGGGCTCTCTATAACATACGAAATTGTGCGGGGACATCAGGGAAAAATATTTGCGGAAAGTGAAAAAGACAGGGGCACGGCGTTCGTGATCGAACTGCCTTTATAATTCCCCTTTGTGATAGAGTTCAACGATGGCCCGCACCGGCCTGGGGTTGAACTGCTTGCCGGAATATTTCTGGATCTCCGCGAGGGCGATCTCTTTGCTCAAACCCTTGCGGTAAGAACGGTCGGTGGTGATGGCATCAAATGTGTCTGCCACGGCGATAATGGCCGCGATCATCGGAATGGATTCTCCTTTTAAACCATCCGGATAACCGGCGCCGTCATAACGCTCGTGGTGGTATTTGACGCCGTTGATGCATTCCTCAAAACCCGTCAGGGGTGAAAGTATTTCCGCCCCGCGGGTGGTGTGGGTTTTCATGATCTCATACTCTTGCGGCGTCAATTTGTCCTGCTTGCACAAAATGGACTCTGGCACGCCGATCTTCCCGATGTCGTGCAATAATCCGGCGATATAAAGGTTCTCAAAAAAT
Source organism: Candidatus Omnitrophota bacterium (assembly GCA_030650275.1). NCBI lineage: Bacteria > Pseudomonadati > Candidatus Omnitrophota > Candidatus Omnitrophota bacterium. The sequence continues at coordinate 41,123 of JAUSEK010000021.1, forward strand.
TTGGGAGGGAAATCCGCTGTCCCGTTGGCTTCCATTTGCCGCGCGACCGCAAGGGCGTATTTCGTGACGCGCTCGGTATGGCCGTGCGTATAAGCGTCCTTGGCTTCAATGGCCGACCCCAGGGCGATCGTGGTCTGGATGAAAAGATTACGGTTGCGTTCCGCTTCCCTCTTTAAATCCTCGAACAATTCGGCATTGCGTATGGCCATGGCCACGTCAGAAGCCAGCGCGGAAAAGAAATCCAGTTCTTCCTGGTCAAAACGCGTTTTATCGTATTTCTCCCCCAATAATAAGATCGCCAAAAGCATATGCTGATGATAAGCCGGCACGCAGGCCACGGCATTGAGTTTCGGCATTTGATGGCTGACGTCATGCAGGAGTTTTTTACTGCCGTTGCCGTTGGAAATGACGCTTTCCTTCCATATCATTTTATTGATGTCCTCGGCCAGGATCGCGTTGCGGTTCCCGACAAGGTATTTGTATTCCTTTTCAATGAACAACTTGATGATGGGGTGGTTGCGGTCAAAACGGACAAAGCCCTCCGGGATCCTGGCGCCCTGCTCTCCGCGGGAAATGGACAGGACATAATTGTCCTTAACAGGGTCATAGAGGATCATGCCGGCATGCTGGATACGGACCTTTTGGACAATGGAACGGACGATGAGTTTGATCAAAAGCCGGGGATCGTGGATGAGGATCATCCCCTTGGCCGCGGATTCCAGTTCTTTCTTATAATCGATCTTGGTGGACATTAGGAAGCCATCTGGCTTAAAACGATCTTCTCGAGTTCCTCAAGGATAAGAGGTTTGTGGACATAACTGATGACGCCCAGGGCATTGGCTTCTTTAATGACCGCTTCATCCTCGACGCCGGTGACCATGATGACCTTGGTCTGCTTGTCTGTTTTACGCAATTCGCGCAAGACCTCTATTCCGGTCATTTCCTCCATGCGCACATCCAGCAAAACAAGTTGGGGCTTGTTCTTGATGATCAGATCCAGGGCCTCACGGCCGCCGGAGGCCGTCAGGACCTCAATGCCGCGTTTTTTAAAAAAACTCTTCGCGAATTCCCGGATGTCCGACTCATCATCCACGATCAAAAGTTTGGACATATCAAACCCCTTTATATTTTAATAAAAATATCATTCAACAGCAACGGGAAGACGCAATTTCATCCGTGTCCCGGCCATATAATCGGACAACATTTCCACTTTTCCTTTATGATTGTCCTCAATGATCTTCTTGATCACATAAAGCCCGAGGCCCGTGCCTTTCTTGCTGGAAAGTTTGGTGGTAAAAAAAGGCGTGAATAATTTATGGACGTCTTCTTTTTTCACTCCCATGCCATTGTCCTCAAAGATAATCTCAACCCAACCATCCTCCGGCGCCACACGGACCGTCAGTGTCGGCTGATACTGCGGCTCTTGCTTTTCGGTCTTTCTTTGCATCATCGCGTCATAAGCGTTATCGATGAGGTTAAAGAAAACCTCCTGCAGTTGCGTAAAATTCCCTTTGATCTTGGGGATATTCTGCGGGTCATAGGCGTGCACCACCTGAAGTTCCTGCACCTTGATCTTGAATTGGGCCATTTCAAAAGCGGACTTGAAGGCCTGGTTAAAATCAATGGCCGCGAAACCGGCATCGCCTTTGCGCGTGTATTTCAAAAGGCCCTGCACGACCTCGCCCCCCTGCACCACATTCTCCTGCACGCGGTTGAAAGCCCGCTCAAGGTCCGCTAAAAGTTCTTTGACCTTGTCAGAACCCTCCATATTCTTGCTCAATTTCAAGGAATCCAAAGCATCGCCGGCAATAAAGCCGAGGGCATGAAAACGGTTATTGATCTGATGCGACAGGCCGTCGGCCATGGTCCCGATGGTGGCCATCTTTTCCGCCTGGAACAACTGCTGTTGTGTGATTTTCATGTCTTCATAAAATTGGGCATTCTCAATGGCCAAAGCCGTCTGATTTGCCAAAATGGAAAACACAGATAAGTCGTCTTCGCTATATAATTTTCCGGATTCTTTCTTACCTAAAATAATAATGGCTAATAAGCGCTTCTCGATCAAAATAGGCAAAACCAGGTCTCCTTCCAATGCCGCCACGATCTTCTCAACGGCAACCAGGTCCTGATCAGCGTAATCCTGGATCTTTTGCTTAAGCTCTTCATAAACGATGGGAGCGCCGGTTTCGACCAAATAGGTTATCAAAGGCGAATCATCCGCAATGGTTTTGATAAAGGTGACATTGCCGCTGCGGCGCTTATGAGCACCCAGAATAAACTGATTCTTAGGCCGGTCATGCATATACACCAAAGCATGGTCCAGACGGACCGCGCGGGTGACGATATAAACGATCAGGTTCAGCAATTTCTTTAAGTCCTTTACCCTGCTCATCCCCGTAGAGGCCTGACGCAATGTCGTCTGGTAGCGGCGTTGCTCCTGCAATAACTGGTCTTCCGCCCTTTTTTGTAAAAATAAATAAATAAACGGCCCTACCGTAGCAAGGAATCCCATTAGTGTAATAGGTATTAACCATAGGCCTTGGCCTAATAATTTGAAACCGACCCAAATAGGAATGCCTAATACAAGAGTATAAACAATAATGAAAGTGGTAGCCCTAGTAATTGCTACACGAATATCCATTAGTTGATATTTAACTATTGTATAGCTAACTATGATGAACCAAAAAATCGTTAAGGGAGGGCCAAGCCAGATATAATCAAATACTCGAAACCATAATAAATAAACGTTGCTAGCTCCTGACATTAAAGCAATGGTGAGATTTGCTATGGTAATATACTTGAGTTGAAGTTTTAAAATTCCTTCAGATCTTATAAAATTTTGAAAAAACCGTATAAAAGCAAAAAGCAGCAAGGCACATAGCTGCACATCCCACAATATTTTACTCGGACCATAAATAAACCCTTTCACTCCATTATCAACAAAAACACCTTTTATAATCATATCTGTCTCAAAAATCAGATAGGAAAGAAGAATCATGGGAGAAAAAACTAATAAAGTTCTAAATTGAAAAATTTTGGATTGCGCGTAGGAATAACAATATGCAAAAAGAAGAAACGATGGAGCAATAAAGCCTCCTGTGGAATACAAAAACTTCGCCCAAAACAACTCTCCCGACTTATCAGAGACCAAAAAAAACATACCAAGACCAAAAGACCATAAAGTCATGGAATTTGCAAAGATGGCAAAAAAACGAGCTAGAAATTTATTGTGACCTTTGAATAAAATAAATGCGGAAAAAAGAAAATAGGCGAAAGCGAAGAAAAAAAGCAGATAGGCTTTTAATAACACTATCCAACCTCTGGTACTTCAACGGCCTTCCAAATTAAATCTTTATTTGTTAAATAAAACTTCACAGAGGTTATCTCACCAAATGCGGAGACACCGAAGAAAATCTTGGTCGTACCAAAAACAAGCTGTAATTTCTTCTTTATAATTCTAGTTTCAGCATAAAACGTCGTCCCTTCTTTTCTAGGTTGTATTAGGCCATTATTCAATGCACCATTTGCTAAGAAAACATGCTCTGCTTCTACTGCTTGAGGTGTAAATTCGGGATATTGAAAAGCAACGTGAACTGTCCCAGAAGACGGCATCAATAAACCTGCCAATGCCAGATATATGGTTTCATTATAATGGCCTTTTGTATCTTGCCGAGAAATACTTCCTACAACAATACTGCTCGTACATTCTGGCCGGGAGTTATCGCTCTTAAAAATAATAATTTTATTCGCCCTTAAGAAAGGGGGAGTAAAAGCAAGAACAGTCATCATTTTCTTTTGATCAGCTTTTAGAAGAATTTCTTTATTGCTGTATCTATCCCGAAGATCAAAAGGCAATTGTTTACCAAAAAAATCTTCTACTTCCTGAATTACAGTTTTAGGACTCATAAAAAGCTTAAAATTAAAATTTATAGGTTAATGTCATAAGGCCAATATTCGTAAATTGTTTATAATCCCCATCAACGGTGGCGCCGCTGGAGGAGCCGACATCGTTATCGATCTTCCTGTGTTCATAGATCAAGGCCGAGTAGGCCAGATCCAGGGTCAAACGCGGGGTCAGGTCATAGCCCAAGCCGGTCGTGATGCCGTGGGAATCGCTGTCCGGCAAACGGGGATCCCAGGTGGTCTGGGGAATAGGCGTATTGTGATGATAATACCCGCCGCGCAGGCGCAAACGGTCGTTGGCCGCATACTCCGCGCCAACGGCCTGGGACCACACCGACTTCCAGTCCCGCGACGCGGGGTTCCCGTCGTTTAAGACCAGCAACCGCGTGGTGTCTGTTTCATCCCTCCAATTAACGGCCTCATTCTTAACGCTGGACCAGTCCATCCATTCCACATCAAGATTAACGGTCCACTTGTTCGTGGGCTTAAAACTGTAGCCCAGCACAACACTTTGGGGCAAGGTGAATTTCTCGGTCAACGTGGTCTCATAAGCCGTGCCTCCGAAAATCGCCTGGTAATTGCTTCCGCTGCTGTTCAGGTTGTTCAAATACCCCTTACCTTCATAAATATGCTTGATACGGCTGCGGTACATCAAACCGAGTTGATGGCGGTCATTGACCTTATACATCGTGGCCAGCCGATAACCCCACGCGTTGTCCCTGGCTTTCAATTGAAAATCGCCGTCGGTACCGCCCGTTTGAGGCAGTTTCTTTTTCTTATTGGCTTTAGAATGATCATTGTCCGCGCTGACAGCCAAAGACCATTGGTCCGTCACCTGATAAGCCGCGGTCAGCATATAATCCTTGTTTTCGATCACAGATTCAGTGGCCACATAACGCAAATTGCTGTCCTGCGCCCAGTTCGTGCCAAGGCCGAAATAAGAAGTTTCTCCCACGCCGAGGGACAATTTATTATTGATGGGAACGGCTAAATACGCGTGCGGCACAAAAAACGTATCGCGGCGCATCTGTGTTTTATCACCGGCAAAATTCTTGTAATCCACCTGTGGAGCGATCAGCGCTGATCCGACGGACACCTGTGTATCCCTGATCTGGGTCAAACCGGCTGGGTTATAATAAATGGCTGCTGGAGTGTTGGCCTGACCGACAAAAGCAGAGCCCTTACCCATGGCGCCCGCATCGGGCGTTTCAACACGAAACGAACCCGAACCGGCCGCAAAAGCATTGCCTCCCCAAAGAACACTTAAAGCAATAACGGCAAATGCAGAACATTTGAACATCGCCTGCCTCCTGTTTCAATTTTAGGAATATTTTATATTTATAATAATGAGTTAATTATATCCTCGTCGAAAGGGAGCCGCAAGGATGAAATCGGAAATTTTAGGAAGGCGCCAAGATCAAGGATTGATCAACTATTCATAACCATACTTTTTGGGGTTTGAAAAGATCGCATCAATGGTGGAATTTGCCTGTTCATCACTTAACTCAACTTTCTTTAAAATTTCAAGGAGTTGTTCCTTATCTCTTTTATTGACTGCTAAATCAAATACCTCTGATAATTTAGCTGCAAATAACCTTTCATTGACGGTCATGGCACTGAATCTTTTCCCTTCCTTGGAATTCTTCTTAATTAAATCCAGGTCCCAACCTCGATCTTTTGCCTCCTTTTCTAATTCTTTCAGTTTTTCAGTCAAAATAATCTCCATCTCATCTAAAGGCGGGGGAAAAAACCAATCCATCAATTTTTCTAATTGATCCTGAGGCATATGTTTATCCAATTCTCTGATAAGACTATCGATCTTAGGAGAAAAAACAGAAAGTTTATAAATTAAAATGTCGATTATCGGGTCACCACTCGGTTCAATCATTGTCATAAATAGATCCTTTAAACTAAAATTCCGGATTTACACCTGAAACTCTTTCTATTTTAATCTGGGATTCAGAATCTGGAATAAAATATTCTATTTCTTGACCTGGATTACCGTGCAATTCATCTGCTGGCTTCACTTTAATATCTTTTACAGCAACAATCCTACCTTCAACAACAAATCTTCCTTTATTTTGATCTGGCAGACCTAAACTACTTCGTGGATTTGGACTCAAACTGGGATTGATTGGTGTCCAAGAGGGGGCAAATGGTTCCGCTCCTTTTGCATCAATATTCTTATTCACATCTTTACCAATAATACGGTAAACTTTCTGTCCGACTGTAGGAGGACCATGCAATACTGCCTTTGCCTCTGCTTCACCAAGGGCTGTTTCAGTATTTTTAGTTAAACTGTTTTTAAATACAGACACCGCCTTATCTAAACTTTTTCTCCCTTCAGGTATATCCCGTATCACTTTAGAAGCCAGCTGACCCGCTAATCCCTTCTCCATTCCGCCGGCAACCGCTGCCCAGGCCTTACCGCTTCCAACAAATATTCCCAGACAACTGATAGTTCTTTCTAAGCCACCTAATCGTTCACCGGTAAACAGATCTTTGCCGCTCAAAAACTCATACATGGACACGACATTGCCAATGACCGGGATCGACCCGACCCCTAATCGCGCCGTACTGATAAGCAAATCCCCGACGTTTACCTTCAATTGTGAAACATTGTCGGCATTATCGGATGGTATTGTATTCCCGAAAATCAGGCTTTGCGGGAATAACAGTTCTTCTTTTGTAATGCCATTTCTTTTTGAAACAGCCGCGACATTTTCAACAATATTTTCAAACTGATCGTATTCGATCTTTTTTGTCTCTTGAGAGGCCTTATCTACGACCCTTTTCAAATCTTGGACCGTATCAATGTCCTTCTGAATTTGTTTCTTGATTTCAGGTAAGGGGGATTGTGCTGGATTAAGAAAAGCTTGAACAGGAATCTGCCCACTATTAATTCTTGCGCGGGCATCTTGCTTGCATCGTTCAAAATTGTTTTCAGCTTGTTTATAACACCGCTTTTTTTCTTGATCACAAATTTTAAATTCTTCCTTACAGTCACGCCAAATTTTATCGCAACTCTCCTTCTCATCATAAAACTGCAAATACTTGCACTTTCCCTCTTCAAATGACGCCAAAGCTCCTAAATAATCCTTCCTTGCCTTTCGAACCAAACCGTCAATCCCGGGATAATCCGGGTTTAGGGATTGGACTTTTTCGATTTGTTCTTTTAAAAATCTGCGGTAATAAATGGGGTCGCCGTACGCGGGAGCCTCGTCCGATCTGGCATAAATCTCATTCTCTTGGGGCAACAGGCGGGGAGCACAATAGGAATTGTTTTCGCAAAAATCACCTTCATAGCTATTTTCCCAGGCACGGTACAAACATAAATACGATTCAAACAAAGCAGGGTCAATGTCCTGGGATCTCTTGCATGACTCAATAAGGTGCTGGTGTCCTTCATTTTGATATTCGGTCCTTTGAATATAGGAAAACGCATCGTCAGGAAACCTTTTAATAAGCTCATCAAAAAAATTCAATTCCTTGTTTGATCCAAGAAATTTATCATAACTTAATAGGTCCGCCCTTAATAAATATGCTTCTCTATAATGACCGTCGAGTTGGATCGCCCTTAATAAATCCTGGCTTGGATCAAATGCATATTCATACCGCACAGGATAAGCATAGACATCAACCAATCTCCCGACGTCTTCATAGGCCCGTTTCAAAGATTCAGAGGATTCGGCTACGCCGCAAGAGGGGTGTTGAATGATCTCATCATAGACCGGTTTTAAAATACCCGAATTTCTTAAGTAATGGACATAGAAGAAACTTTGGAGTTTATGATTGTAAAATTTGATGCTGGCACAATCCCTGATGGCATCATCTAACAGCAGCAATTCAAAAGATAAAAGGGCCCGCCGATAATATGATTTCGGATCATTTGGTGATTTTTGGATCTCTCCCTTGGTTTTGGCAATATCGTGAAAAATGCCTGTGACCCTCTCTCTGAACAATGTCAGTAAAGCATCACTAGGATCGGCCGCTAAAGTATTGGTATTGTTTTTAGTTATTTCTTGCGGATCTGTTAACTTGGATTGGGGGGTATTGCCGGGTAAAAAAGCTGAGGCAAAAGCAAGGCCAGGATTAAAAAACAGGATGGTAAGAAACAGTTTGAAAACAAATCTCATATGATCCCTTGGCTTTGCATGCGCAGCAGGAGGTCGCGCGTCAGCAGGACCGCATTCGCGCTGGAGCCGCCATGTTCGAGGAAAACGCAGAAAACGATGCCGGCTTTGTCCGAACGCGCCCAGCCGGTGAGCCACGCGTGATTGGCCCTGCCTTCTCCGGCCTGGGCCGTGCCGGTCTTGCTCCAGATCTTCATGTTCGCCACGTCAGCAAGCGCGTGCGCCGTTCCTGCCTCATCGGTGACCGCGCGCCTTAAACCATCACGCACGACCGTCCACACGTTATCCCGCAGCCGCACGCGGGGCAATCGTTTAAGGTCCACTGGCGCCACGGGCTTATTGTCCACCGCTTTCAAAAGCCGCGGACGCAGGATCAGCCCGTCGGAAGCGACCGCTGCCATCATCACGGCCAATTGCAAGGGTGTTGCCAGCGTTTCCCCCTGACCGATGGACAAATTCAACGTATTGCCCTTATACCACCGGGTCACCCCGCCTGAAGGGCGGGACAGGTGTCCGCTGGATTCAAAGGGCAGGTCAATGCCTGTGGGACGGCCAAGCCCAAGGGCCCGGGCATATTGCGTCAGGTATTTGGGACCCGCCAACAACCCCAAATGAAAAAAATACACGTTGCACGAATGCGCGAGCGCGTCCCAAAGATCTTGCGTGCCGTGAACATGCGCGCATCCGAAACGCGTTCCGCCGAGCATATAATAACCGGGGCAATCAAATGACGCGTCAGGCGTGATCTTTTTTGTCTGTAAAGCCGCCGAAGCCACCACCACCTTGAACACCGATCCCGGCGGGAACTGTGCGTTGACCGCGCGGTTGATGAATGACGCCCCGCCAACGGCGGGGTCCAGGTATTTCCGGATGTTTTGCGGATCAAAGGACGGGGAACTGACCAGGCCCAGGACATCGCCGTTGGACAGGTCCATCACCACCACCGCCCCGCGACGCCCGGCCAAAAACTCGTCGGCAGCCGTTTGCACGCGCGCATCAAGGGTCAATGTGATGTCCTTCCCCTTTTGCGGCTCCTTGATGCCCAAAAGCCGGACCTGCCGGCCCCGCGCGTTCACCTCGATCTGCCGGCCCCCGGACCGGCTGCGCAAAAGCGGATCGTAAAACCGTTCCACCCCGCTTTTACCGGTCGTACTTAAAGGCGTGTAGCCGTATTCGGCAAACGCGTCCGATTCGCCGGGATCCACCTTGCCCACATAACCCAGGGCGTGGATGCCTGCCGCGCCCAACGGATAAACCCGTTCAAACCCTTTCTCCACGACCAGCCCCGGATACCGGAACCGGTTCTCTTCAACCGTGATGAGCGTCCTGCGGTCAATGTTCTCCGCCAACAGCACGGGCACGAACGGCGCCGTGCGCTTGCGGTCATACTGTTTTCTCAAATACCCGGGACTTTTATGGAGAACGCCGGAAAGAAAATTAAAAAGATCGTCCCTGTCTTCCACTTCCTGCGCGATAACGCCCAGATGGAACGCCTGCCGGTTGTCCGCCAGCACGATGCCGTTACGGTCAAAGATCCTTCCCCGGGGGCCGTCGTCAGGGATGATCCGGATGCGATTGTTGACGCTTTGATCGTGATAATACTCGCCCCGGATGATCTGAAGATAGGACAAAGCGATGATGACGACGGCCAAAGCGGAAAAAACGATATTGCGCAAAATGTCTAAACGCATATTTTATAATTTGAATTTAACAACGATATTTCTTAATCCCTGAAAAACAAAGGTGGCCGCGACCATGGTCGTGACCAGTTGGGGTATTAAGATAAAGAACACGGCCTCCGTCAGGCGCACCTCATGCTGGCGCAGGCGCAGGACGGTTTCCAGGATAAAACAACCCGTGACGACAAAGAAAGCGGCCATGGCCCGCGAAAAACGGGACCCCGGCTGGTAAATGTTCTTGCGGATATACGTGGCCAGGTAAGCCCCGGCGATATAGATAAAAAGATAGGTGCCGAACGGCTGTGGGCCGAACGCGTCGCGGATAAGCCCGGCAACAACGGCGGCCCAGATCCCGTAACGGATGCCCCAATATAGATTGCAAAAAATAACGACGAGGATGAGAAGTTCAGGCTTGCCCCACACGCCGACGGTATTATAAAGGACGAATTCGGCAAGAAAAAAAAGATAGGCGATCAGGGCGATAGCAGCGGCGCGTTTCATAGCGAATGAATTATGGGGACACAATACTTAATTCAAACTTCGCATCCCTCAGAATTAAGTTTTGTGTCCCCATAATTCCATAATCTCCTGTTCTTTCCGGCGCATGCGTTTAACATCTTCGGGCGAACGGTCATCGTAACCGCACAAATGCAAAATGCCGTGGACGACGTAAAGGATGAGCTCGCGTTCAAAGGTATTCCCGTAACGTTTGGCATTGCGGGCCGCCACGGCAGGACAAATGATGATCTCGCCACCGGCTGTCACCCCCGAATGTTTTTGTCGGGGGTCCAGACATGTATGTTCTGGATTCCCGACAGAAGCATTCGGGAATGACAAAACATCCGTGACGTAATCATGTCCGAGGTATTCGCGATTTAAGCGCCGCATGCGTTTCTCACCCACGAAAACAACGGATAGATCAGCAAAATTAAATTTTAATTTGCGGCAAGCGGACCGCAGGGCGGTTCGGACTTTTGGGACGGGAATAGGGATTTTTCTTTGGAAATTAGAGATGTTCTCATTTTCCATTTTCTTCTTTTTCCGGATATTTAATGCGGCTGTGGTACATGGCTGTCAGGACACGGACAAAGGTCGCGGCGATGGTGTCGATCTCGCGCAGGGTCAGATTGCACTCGTCCAGCTGGCCGTCGATGAATTTATTGTTGATGACCTTGTGCACGATGTCCCCGATCTTCTGCGGGGTGTGTTCATCCAGCGCGCGGGTCGCCCCCTCAACGGAATCAGCCAAAAGCACGATGGCTGTTTCCTTGCTTTGCGGCTTGGGGCCGGGATAACGGTAATCCTCTTCCCCCACCGGCCGGTCTTCCTCCCCTTCGGTCACGGCCTTCTGGTAAAAATAATGGATCAGGCTGGTGCCGTGATGCTCGGGGATAAAGTCCACGATGCGCCCGTTGAGTTTGTATTTCCGGGCCAGTTCAATGCCTTCCTTGACGTGGTTGAGGATGACCAGACGGCTCATGGAAGGCTCGAGATCGTCATGCTTATTGCCCGTGACCATCTGGTTCTCGGTGAAATATTCGGGTTTGACCATTTTACCGATGTCGTGGTAATAAGCCCCGACCCTGACCAGAAGCGCGTGGGCCCCGATGGCATCCGCCGCGGTCTCGGCCAGATTGCTGACGATCAAACTGTGATGATAGGTGCCCGGCGCCTCGACGACCATGCGTTTTAAAAGCGGATGCGAAGAGTCCGACAGTTCCAAAAGCGTAAAATTGGTGATCTCGCCGAAGACCAGTTCAAAGATCTTCAGCGTTGCCATGACGAACAGCCCGGCCAAAAGGCCGTTGATGGCCAGCGGTTTAAGGATGTAAAGGACGATGTCCGCGTTGATGACGGGGTTGAGCAGCAAATAACAGCTGACCTGGACAAAGGCCACAAAAACCCCGGCGGTCAAAAACACACTGCGGTTGCGCGCCTCTTTCACCTTATAGACGCCGGCCAGGGAACTCATAAAAAAGATCAAAAGGTCGGGCACGTTAAACCCGAGCATCAGTCCGCTTAAGGCCGCGCTCATGAACGCCATCATGAACGCCAATTGCACGTCGTTAAAAAGGAGCATGACCAGCATCGGCACCGCGGCCACGGGAAAATAATAAATCGAAAAAGCCGTCGTGGACCTTAGAACATAAGCGGAAAAGACCAGTACGGCCAGCAAAAGCCCCAGATGCAAAAATAAACGCGCCTCGGCGCGTTTATACAAAAACAAATGAAGTCCGAAAAGGAAAACGAAAAACGGGATGATCAAAGGCAGGCCGGAAAAATGGCAAAACACCGTTAAGGCCGCAAGGGTCAGGCCCAACATGACGATGTGGTCAACAGACAACGGCGATTGAGGACCGGTTTTATTCATACACGCTTGTTGTTGGTGTCCCCATTTTTACCATACGCCTCAATGATCTTCTGCACCAGGTCATGGCGGACGGTGTCTTCGCTGGTCAAATGGATGAATTTGATCTCCGGCACGCCCGCCAGCACCCGCTCGGCTTCAGCCAGGCCATGAGGCCCGGCATTGGGCAGATCGCTTTGGGTGACATCGCCGGCGACGACGACCTTGGAATCAAATCCCATACGGGTCAAAAACATTTTCATCTGGTCGGGCCGGCTGTTCTGGGCCTCATCCAGGATGACAAAGGCCTCGTTGAGCGTGCGGCCGCGCATGAACGCCAAAGGCGCCACCTCAATGATGCCCTGTTCGCTGTACTGCTCGACCTTTTCCGGTTCCATCATGTCGTAAAGCGCGTCATATAAAGGCCGCAAATACGGCAAGACCTTCTCGACCATATTGCCGGGCAAAAAACCGAGATTTTCTCCCGCTTCCACGGCCGGACGCGTCAGGATGATGCGGCGCACCAGGCCTTTTTTCAGCGCGTTGACCGCCATGGCAATGGCCAGATAAGTTTTGCCCGTCCCGGCGGGACCGATGCAAAAAACAAGGTCATAGTTTTTGATGGCCTCCACATATTCGATCTGCCCCTTGGTCTTGGGGGTGACAAGGCCGCCTTTGACCGAAACTTCGATCTTCTCCTTGGCGAGGCGCTTGAAATCAATTTCTTTCTCTTTATCCACCAGCCGCAGGGCATAAACGATGTCGGCTTTCTTGACATCCTTGCCCCGCTCGACAAAGGTCATCAGGTAAGAAAAAAGTTCGCTGGCCCTTTGCGCCTGCGGCTCCTGGCCGACGATCTTGATGCCGTCCTCGGAACGCAGGATGCGCACGCCGAGTTCTTTCTCGATCAGTTTTAAATTCTGGTCGTAGCGGCCGAACAGCAGTTGGAGATGCTGGTTATTGTCAAACTGAAGGCGGAATTCCATCGTTGACTATTCCCCGGCGGGAATGGTGAGCACGGTACCCGGCCTGACAAAATTTGGATTTTTCAATTTGTCCTTATTGGCCTCATATACCCTGGTCCATTTGCCGTAAGAACCGTAGAATTTCTTGGCGATCTTCTGCAGGGTGTCGTCCTTTTGCACCGTATAGGTCACGCTTTCCCCGGAGCCGGAAACGGCAGGGGGCGCCGGCACATCCTCCGGCTGATCCGCGGCAACGGCTTGTGTCGTGGTCTGGGACGCCGTCTCCCCGGCCTTCTTGGCTTTGGGAACGGACGCGGGTTTGCTCACCTCCAGGACATACACCTTGCGCGTCTTTTTCTCCGGCTCCTGATAGGTCCCGGAACCGGTCAAAGATCCCGCGTTGCCCGATGGCCCGATATCCACGCGGTCCTTGGTCATCACATAGGTCTGCGCTTTAATACCGCAACCGGCGGCGAAAATAACGGCCAAAACCAGGAACAAAAATCTCTTAAACATTTAATTCTCCTTTGTTAATGCCTATTTTTTAACCGGCGCGCAAACCAAACCCAATTCCTTCAATTGCTTCACATCCACCTCCGACGGAGCGTCCGTCATCAGGCATGTCCCTTTTTGCGTCTTGGGAAAAGCGATGCAGTCACGGATGGATCCGTTGCCCGTCAGGATGGTGACGATACGGTCAATGCCGTAGGCCACCCCGGCGTGCGGCGGCGCGCCGTACTCAAAAGCGCGCAACAGGAAACCAAAGCGCTTCTGCGCTTCCTGGGGGTGTAAACCGATGATGTCAAAAATCTTTTGCTGTAACTCCCGGCGATGGATACGCACCGAACCGCTGCCGATCTCATGGCCGTTAAGGACCAGGTCATACGAACGGGCGCGCACCTTGCCGTACTCCCCTTTTTCCAAAAGAACGACATCGTCCGGATGGACGGACGTGAACGGGTGATGCTCGCTCTCCCACCGCTTTTCTTCGGCATTATACTTCATTAAGGGAAAGTCCACAACCCAAAGAAAAGAAAAACCATCCTTGTCTTTGCGGATGTCCGGCTTGTCGCTCTTATATTTGGCCATGGCTTCGGCATGGGTCATGCGCGCGAACGGAACAGGCAGGTCAATGTTCAAAACATCCTTGAATACTTTCTGATAAAGCCGCTCAGTGAGGCCGAAAACGAACTCCTCATCCACAAAGGACATTTCCATGTCCAATTGCGTGAATTCCGGCTGACGGTCGGCGCGCAGGTCTTCGTCGCGGAAACACCTGACGATCTGGTAATAACGGTCCATGCCGGAGACCATCAGGATCTGCTTGAACAATTGGGGCGACTGCGGCAGGGCGTAGAAACTGCCCGGTGTCAAGCGTGACGGAACAAGGAAGTCACGCGCGCCCTCCGGCGTTGATTTCGTCAACACGGGGGTCTCGATCTCGGTAAAATTTTCATTGTCCAGAAAAGCGCGCATGGCCGCACACAGTTTATGGCGCAAGATCAGCGAGTCTCTTACCTTCTTGCGGCGGATGTCCAAATAGCGGTAGGTCAGGCGCAGGTCTTCGGAGGCCTCGATATTGTCGTCGATCTCAAAGACAGGCACCTTGCTGGTATTGAGGATCTCCAGGTCCTTGGCCAAAAGCTCAATGTCACCGGCAGGGACATCAGGATTGACATTTTTGGGCGGCCGCACATTGACCGTGCCCGTGATCCTGACCACGAATTCCGGCCCCAGTTTTTGCGCCTCTTCGTGGGCCTTGGGGCTGACCGACGGGACGAACACCACCTGTGTGATGCCGTAACGGTCGCGGATATCAATGAAGATGAGTTTGCCGTGGTCGCGCCGGCGATGCACCCAGCCGCACAACACCACTTCTTGATCTTTCAGGGTCTTGTTCAATTCACCGCACGTGTGCGTTCTCATAATAACCTTTTTCTTAAATACTCCAATACTCCTTCCAACTTCACGTTCTCCTGTGCGCCGCTCGTCATATTTTTAACAGCGATGGCGCCATTTTTCATTTCTTCCTCGCCTAAGATCAACGCGAAACGCGCGTTCAATTTATTGGCACGGTTCATCTGCGATCCGATCTTGCCTCCACTGTAGCTCATGTCCGCGCTGATGCCGGCATGGCGCAAATCGTTAACGAGCTTGAATGCCTGTTTCTGCCCCGTCTCATCCATAGTGATCACAAAGGCATCGATGGTGGACGGCACCGGCTGTGTGGCGCCCGATGCCAATAAAATACGATCAATGCCCAAGGCAAAACCAATGGCGCTGAAATCTGTTTTGGCATCACCGCCCAGTTCATGCACGAGACCGCCATAGCGGCCGCCGGCGCCGACGGCATCCTGACTGCCCAGACCATCGGCGGTGATCTCAAAGACCGTGTGCGTATAATAATCCAAACCGCGTACCAAATGCGGCGCAATTTCAAAATCAACACCGACGCTCTTTAAAGCGTTTTGGACGGATTGGAAATGGTCTTGGCCGGCGTCAGATAACGGCAGTTTTTTGACCACAGAAGCGGCCACTTTACGGCATGCTTCATTCTTACAGTCCAACACGCGGAACACATTGCGCTCAAAACGATTTTGACATTCTTCGCACAGATCTTTCTTATGTTTTTTCAACTCCCCCCTTAACCAAACAGAAATGTGTTCTTTGTCTTCTTTTGAACCCAGGGAATTGATCTTAAGTTTTGGGTTCTTGACCCCGAGCGCCTTCAATAAATGCATGGCCAGCGCCAAAATTTCCGCATCCAGATGCGGCGAGGCGCTGTTGGGGCCGATGGCCTCCACCCCGATCTGGTGGAACTGGCGCAAGCGGCCTTTTTGCGGACGCTCGCCGCGGAACATCGGGCCTATGTAAAAAAGTTTTGACAGCGGCTCCTTCTTGTCAAAACTGTTCTCAATATAAGAACGCACCACCGAGGCCGTGCCTTCGGGGCGCAGCGCGTACCCCTCTTCCTTGCTGGTGGCTAATTCCAAAAGTTGTTTATTGACGATGTCGCTGGCCTGGCCGAGGGAGCGTTTAAAAAGCGCGGTCTCTTCATAAATGGGTGTGCGGATCTCGCGGTAACCGTAGGATTTGAGGATCTTGCGGGCTTTGGATTCTACATCTTCCCAGAGAGGAATAACGTCAGGAAGTATATCGGAGGTGCCGCGCGGGACAGAAAATTTCTGCATGCTATTACTTTACTTTTTGCTTCATTTCAAGACCGGACTTGAACACCACGACCTTACGGGGAGGAACAGGCACGCTTTGCCCCGTGCGGGGATTGCGGCCGAAACGGGCCTTGCGCTCCTTGATCTTGAACACGCCGAAATTGCGCAGTTCCACTTTTTCGCCGCGCATAAGCGAATCAACGATGACGTCAAAGGTCTTTTGCACGATCCTTTTGACATCCACCTGCTTGATGCCGGTGGCGTCCGTAATTCTCAAAACAATATCTTTTTTGGTCATTGACCCTCTCCTTGGATTACGTAGAAATTTAACGCAAACATAGTATCAACAAGGACTTACGGTGTCAACTAAATTGTTACGGTAAAGCGGTCGTCGCCCACCAGGGTCTTGATCTCCTCCATCAAGACCTCGCTGGGGGTGACATGGAGGTCTTTTCCCACCAGGATCTGGACACTTTTATAATTTTTGGTGTCGATCTGCAGGTACACCGGGGTCTTGCCGGGAAAACGCGCCAATTTTTCTTTCAATTTGTCAAAACCGGCCTTGCCCACCTTGGAGAGGTCCACATGGATGCTCTTGATCAGATCATAGACCTCATCGATGCCGGCCATCTCATTGGCCACCATCTTGACCAAACCGTCGCGGAAATTCACCTTGCCCTTGACCACAACCACCGATCCCTCTCTGAGATACGGCACCATTTGGGTATAACTTGACGGAAAAACCACCAGCTCCATTTCCCCGTCCATGTCCTCCAAACCGACAATGGCCATGCGCTCGTTGGTTTTCTTGGTCGTGGTCAATTTGACGCTTTTGATGAGCCCGATCATGCGCACATCCTGCCCGTCGCGGGCGTTTTTCAAAGACCCTGTCGTGAAATCCGCGAACTCACCGATCTCGGCCTTGTACCTTTGCAGGGGATGGCCGCTTAAATAAAAACCCAGCAGCGTTTTTTCATTGGCCAGCACCTGGGCCTGGGGCCATTCGGGAATATCGGGTATCTGTTCATCCCGTTTGCCGAAACCGCCGTCCTGGCCTTTGATATCGAAAAACGAGACCTGGCCCACATCCGCCTCCTGCTGGGCCCTCGTGCCGGACTCCAGGGCCCGCTCCAGCACGGCGAATAATTGCGCGCGCCGGCATCCAAAGCAATCCATGCTCCCCGACTTGACCAAGCTTTCCACCACCTTGCGGTTGTTCAGCCGCAGATCCACCCGGCGGCAAAAATCAAAAATGGAAACGAACGGTCCGTCTTTCTTGCGCGCATGGACCATGGACTCAATGGCACCACCCCCGATATTCTTGACCGCCAAAAGCCCGTAACGGATGGCTTTGTCATTCACGACGGAAAAACGGGCCTCGCTATGATTAACGTCGGGCGGCAGGATGCTCAAGCCCATGGCCTGCGTTTCCTTGACGTACTCAACGACCTTGTCCGTGTTGTCGCGCTCGCTGGTCAAAAGCGCGGCCATGAACTCAACGGGATAATTGGCCTTCAAATACGCCGTGCGGTACGTGATCAACGCGTAGGCCGCGGAATGGCTGCGGTTAAACCCGTAGCCGGAAAAATAATCAATGAGGTCAAAAAGCCGGTTCGCCTCGTGTTCAGGAATGCCGCTGTTGGCCTTGCATCCCTCGACGAAGAATGAACGCATTTTTTCCATCTCCGCCGGTATTTTCTTGCCCATGGCCTTGCGCAGATCATCGGCCTGGGCCATGCTGAAGCCGGCCAGAACAGAAGCGATCTGCATGACCTGCTCCTGATAAACAATGATGCCGTACGTGGTCTTGAGCAACTCCTGCAGTTTGGGATGGGGATATTTCACCTTCTGGGGATCGCGTTTGCGCTCAATGAAATCATCCAGCATGCCTGACCCCATGGGGCCCGGACGGTAAAGCGCCAGGATCGCGATGAGGTCCTCAAATTCCGAGGGCTTCATTTTCTTGAGAAGGTCGCGCATCCCCCCGCTTTCCAGCTGGAAGATTCCGAAACTGTTGGCCTGGCCCAACATGTCATAGGTTTTGGCATCGTCGAGCGGTAAGGCATCGATATCAATATCCTTGCCCTTATGTTCCTTGATGAGTTTAACGGCGTCCGCGATGACGGTCAGCGTCCTTAAGCCCAGAAAATCTATTTTCAAAAGCCCCATCTTGGAAATGCCGTCCATGTCAAAACCGGTGGTCACCTGGCCGTCCGTGCTCCTGAACATCGGCACATGTTCAGCCAGCGGCCTGTCAGCGATGACCACCCCCGCGGCATGGATGGACGCGTGACGATTCAGACCCTCCAGGACCTGGGCCGTGGCCACAAGGTCGCGGGTGGTCTTGTCGGTCGCCACCAGTTCCTTCAACTGCGGTTCAATGTCCAGCGCCTCATCAATGGTGATGCCGATATTATTGGGGATGAGTTTGGCGATGCGGTCCACGTCGGCGTAACTGACGGCCATGGCCCGGCCCACGTCGCGCACCGCGGCCTTTGCCTGCATGGACCCGAAGGTGATGATCTGCGCCACATTGTCGCGGCCGTATTTCTGCGTCACGTAATCAATGACCTCATTGCGCCGCTCATAACAAAAATCAATGTCAATGTCCGGCATGCTTTTGCGGCCCGGGTTGAGGAAACGTTCAAAAAGAAGCCCGTATTTGATGGGGTCCAGGTCCGTGATCCCCAAAAGATAGCTGACCAGACTGCCGGCGGCTGACCCGCGGCCGGGTCCGACCGGGATCCCTTTGCTTTTGGCATAATGGATAAAATCCCAAACGACTAAAAAATAACTGACGAACCCCATGTCCTCAACGGCCTTCAGTTCAAATTCCAGGCGCGCCGAAAGTTCGCCGGAAACCCTGGCTGTCCCGTAACGGCGCAGGAGCCCCGCGGCACACAGTTCGCGCAGGTACCCTTCCTTGGTTTTTCCGACGGGGGTCTCGTAACGCGGCAAATGATACTGGTCAAAATCCAGTTTCAGGTCGACCTTTTCGGCGATGGCCAGGGTATTTTTGACGGCATCGGGCACGGCGGCGAACTGGAGCTCCATGTCATCGGCGGATTTAAAATAAAACTGGTCACTGCCGAATTTCATGCGCCGGGGGTCATCCAGCGTTGTCTGCGTTTGTATGCACAACAACGCCTCATGCGCGTGACTTTGGTCATGCTCCAGATAATGCACGTCATTGGTCGCGACCAGCGGCAGACCCAGCCGGGCCGCGATCTTGATCAGCCCCTCATTGACTTTTTTCTGCTCGAGGAGACCGTGGTCCATCAATTCAATGTAAAAATTGCCCTGGCCGAAGATCTGGTTCAAATCGTCAGCGGCTTTCACAGCGGCGTCATAGTTGCCCTTAAGCAAATGACCGGGCACTTCCCCTCTCAAACAGGCGGACGTGGCGATGAGGCCTTTGGCGTATTGGGACAAAAGGTCGTGGTCTAAACGGGGGCGATAATAAAAACCTTCCAGGTATCCGGCGGAGACGAGTTTGACGAGGTTGGCGTAGCCCTGGGCGTCTTTGACCAAAAGGACGAGGTGGGACAGGTTTCTCTGGTCGGGATTCTTGTCAAAACGACTATGGGGGGCGACATAGGCCTCACAGCCGATGATGGGCTTGATCCCGGCTTTTTTGGCGGCCTGGTAGAAATGCACGGCACCGAACATATTGCCGTGGTCGGTCATGCCCAAGGCCGGCATCCCTAAGCGGACTGCCTTTTGGACCAATTCATCAACGCGGCAGGCACCGTCGAGCAAACTGTATTGGGTGTGGACGTGGAGATGAACGAATTGGGATGACATACTGAATTATAGGGACACAATACTTAATTCAACAATAGATAATAACAGGAATTAAGTTTTGTGTCCCCATAATTCTTATTCCCATTCAATGGTCGCGGGTGGTTTGGAGCTGATGTCATACACGACGCGGTTAACGCCCTTGACTTCATTGATGATGCGGTTGGAAATTTTTCCCAGGATATCGTGGGGCAAATGCGCCCAATCCGCGGTCATGCCGTCCTGGCTCGTGACGCAGCGCAGGGCAATGACATTCTCGTAGGTGCGCGCATCCCCCATGACCCCCACGGTCTTGATGGGCAAAAGCACGGCAAAGGACTGCCACAGGTCGTGGTAAAGGTTGGCTTTCTTGATCTCGTCCATGACCCGCTCATCCGCCTCTCTTAAGATCTCCAAGCGCTCCTTGGTGACCTCGCCGATAACACGGATGGCGAGACCCGGCCCGGGGAACGGCTGGCGTTTGAGAATGGAATCAGGCATGTTGAGGCTCTTGCCGATGAGACGCACTTCATCCTTGAACAATTCACGCAAGGGCTCGACGAGTTTGAACTTCATGTCCTTGGGCAGACCGCCGACATTGTGATGGCTCTTGATGACCGCGGAAGGCCCGCCGGTGGCGGACACGGACTCAATGACATCCGGATAAAGCGTGCCCTGGCCCAGAAATTCCGCGCCCTTGATCTTTTTGGCCGCGTCCTGGAAAACACGCACGAATTCGTCGCCGATGGTCTTGCGCTTGGCTTCCGGGTCTTCAACGCCTTTGAGGCGCTCAAGAAACCTCTTTTCCGCGTCGATCACGGTCAGGTTCATCTTGAAATGGCCCTTGAACGTGCGCTGGACAGAAGCCGATTCATTTTTGCGCAAAAGCCCGTTGTCCACAAAAATACAATAAAGTTTTGTGCCGATGGCTTTCTGGAGCAAAACAGCGGCGACGGACGAATCCACCCCGCCGCTCAAGCCCAGGACCACCCTCTTATTGCCGACGAGCTCCTTGATCTGTTTGACCGAGACGTCAATGAACCGGTCCATGGTCCAGCGGGGCAGGCATCCGCAAATGGTATAGGCAAAATTCTGCAGGACCTGGATGCCGCGCTGGGTGTGCACGACTTCCGGGTGGAACTGGACGCCGAAGATCTTCCTCGTCCGGTTGCCGATGGCCGCGTTGGCGGAATTCAACGTATGCGCGATGCGGACAAAACCCGGAGGAGGCGCCGCGATCTCATCGCCATGGCTCATCCAGCACGTCAAATTCGTGGAAAGGTTCCCGAACAGGTCCTTGTTGCTGTCAATGAACAATTCGGCCCGGCCGTATTCGCGGCCCTTGGCTTTGGCGACCTTACCTCCCAGGACATGCGTGATGACCTGCATGCCGTAACAAACACCCAGGATGGGAATACCGAGTTTAAAGATATCTTTGTTGGGCAGCGGAGCTTTGGCGTCGTAAACGCTTTGCGGCCCGCCGGAGAGGATGATCCCTTTGGGGGCGATCTCTTTGATCTTATCGGGGGAAATGTCATACGGAACGATCTGGCTGAAAACCTTGCTTTCGCGCACGCGCCGGGCGATCAACTGGGTGTATTGGGACCCGAAATCAAAAATGAGGAGGATGTCGCGGCTTTTCTGCTTTCTCACCTCCATCGGTATGATCTTCGCCGAGGAGCGCAATTTGATGGGCTTCATGAGCCCATGCACCGCTTTCTTTTTGACGACCTTCCTCTGAACAACCCTTCTAATCTTCTTGTGTATGATCTTCTTATGCACAATTTTCTTGTGCACAGTTTTCTTGTGCGCAGGTTTCTTATGAACGGCCTTTTTCTTAATCATTTGCCCATCCCTACACGTTGTCCAACCTGGAATACCTTGCCTTCGGTCTGTATGGACCCGGCGATGATGATCTCGACGTCGTGCATCTCTTTGATACTGGAAGCGCCCAATGACCCCATGGAGGTCTTCAAAGCGCCCAAAAGGTTTTGCGAACCGTCGTCCACGCGCGCGGGGCCCACGAGAATTTCTTTAAGCGAACCGCTGGTGCCGACCTTGATGCGCGTGCCGCGCGGCAGATTGGCGTGGGAGGTGGCCATGCCCCAATGATAACCCCTGCCCGGCGCTTCTTCGGCTTTGGCGAACGCGGAGCCGACCATGACCGCATCCGACCCGGCCGCGAAGGCCTTGCAGATCTCCCCTCCGATGCGCATACCGCCGTCGGTGATGATGGGGACGTATTTGCCTTTGCGCTTGAAATAATAATCGCGCGCCGCCGCGGTGTCCACGGTGGTCGTGATCTGCGGAACGCCGATCCCCAAAACCCCGCGGGTCGTGCACGCCGCGCCCGGGCCGATGCCGACCAAAAGCCCGTCGGCGCCGATCTCCATCAGTTCCAGGGCCATCTCATAGGTGACGCAATTGCCGATGATGACCGGGATCTTGGATCCCTTACAAAATTGCTCAATATCTAAGACCTTGTATTCCGTGGAAATGTGACGCACCGTGGCCACGGTGCTTTGCATGACGAAAATGTCCGCCCCGGCCTCGATGGCGATCTTCGCAAAACGTTCGGCGTTCTGCGGAATGCAGCTGACCACCGCCGGAACTTTATGTTTTTTGATCTCCGCGACGCGTTTGGCGATCAGCGTGTCCTGAACAGGATTGGCCTTGGCCTCATAAATGGTCTGCACCAGCTTGGTGGCTTCGTCCGGTGTAGCTTTGGCGATCTGGTCTAAAACCTCTTTCGGATTTTCATAACGGGTCTGGATGCCGTCTAAGTTCAGGACAGCGATGCCGCCCAATTGACCCATGGCCACCGCGAATTTGACATCCACCACCCCGTCCATGGCCGCGGCCAGGATAGGGACCTGGAATTTATGCTTGCCGATGACCCAGCTGGTGTCCACCTCATTGGGGTTGACCGTCACCGATCCGGGAGCCAGGGCCACTTCGTCAAAGCCATAACACCTGCGCGCCCTGCGCCCAATGCCGATCCAATCAGCCATTGTGCAACCTCCGTATTTTCAATGGGATACAGACAAACAGAAAAAAATTAAACGTTCTTTTGAAAGGTTTTTAAGGGCTGATTATATAGATAAAGGGATAAAAAGTCAACGAATAAAAAAGGGGACACCATAAAGTGTCCCCTTTTTATTATTAAAACTTATCTGATCACTTTCTTTTAGTACATCCCCCCCATACCGCCGCCCGGCATTCCGCCCGGCATGGCCGGGGCCTTTTCCTTTTCCGGAAGATCGGTGACCAGACACTCGGTCGTCAACAGCAAGCCGGCAATGCTGGCCGCATGCTGTAACGCGGTGCGGGTGACCTTGGTGGGATCCATGACGCCGGACTTGAACATATCCGTGTACTCGTCTTTTTCGAAATCATACCCGATGCTGTTGTCCTTCTCGGCTTTAAGACGCTCGACGATGACAGAGCCCTCCAAACCGGCGTTGAACGCTAATTGGCGCACGGGTGACTCAAGGGCGCGCAGGACGATCTCGGAGCCGGTCTTTTCATCCCCTTCAAGATCCATATCAGCGATGTCCTTGAGGGTGCGCAGCAACGCCACACCGCCGCCGGGAACAATGCCCTCTTCCACGGCCGCGCGGGTCGCGTGCAGGGCGTCCTCGACGCGGGCTTTCTTTTCCTTCATTTCGCTTTCGGTCGCAGCACCCACATTGATGATGGCCACCCCGCCGGAAAGTTTGGCTAAGCGTTCCTGCAATTTTTCCTTATCATAGGAAGAATCAGTGCCGTCGATCTGGTTCTTGATCTGGGCGATGCGGCCCTTGATGTCGGCCTGTTTGCCCTGACCTTCAACGATGGTGGTCGTGTCCTTGTCGATCTTGATCTTCTTGGCGCGGCCCAGGTCCGGCAGGTCCACGTTTTCAAGTTTAAGACCCAAATCCTCGGTGATGGCCTGACCGCCGGTCAACACCGCAATGTCTTTGAGCATTTCCTTACGGCGATCGCCGTAACCCGGGGCTTTCACGGCCACGCAATGCAGGGTGCCGCGCATTTTATTGACGACCAGGGTCGCCAGCGCTTCCCCTTCCACTTCTTCGCAAATGATGACCAGCGGACGGCCGCCCTTGGCGACTTTTTCCAGGACCGGCAGGATGTCCTTGATGCTGGAAATTTTCTTTTCATACAGCAGGATCAGCGCGTCTTCCAGTTCGCACACCATTTTCTCCATATCGGTGGAGAAATAGGGTGAAAGATAGCCCTGGTCAAACTGCATGCCCTCAACGATCTTCAATTCCGTGTTGATGGTCTTGCTTTCTTCAACGGTGATGACGCCGTCCTTGCCCACCTTCTCAAAGGCCTCGGCGATCTTCTTGCCGATAATGCTGTCGCTGTTGGCGGCGATGCTGGCCACCTGCTCGACTTCTTTGGAATTCTTGAGGTCTATTTTTTTGGAAAGTTTTTCCAATTTGGCAACGGCTTTCGCGACCGCCTTGTCAATGCCGCGCTTGAGGGCCATGGGATTGGCACCCGCCGTGACGTTCTTTAACCCTTCGCGGTAAATGG
Organism: Candidatus Omnitrophota bacterium; assembly: GCA_030650275.1. Taxonomy (NCBI): domain Bacteria; kingdom Pseudomonadati; phylum Candidatus Omnitrophota; species Candidatus Omnitrophota bacterium. Next base: position 65,642 of record JAUSEK010000021.1, read on the forward strand.
CTTCGGCCAGAACGGTCGCGGTGGTGGTGCCGTCACCGGCAATGTCGGAGGTCTTCTCCGCCACTTCCTTGACCATCTGGGCGCCCATGTTCTCAAAGGGGTCTTCCAGTTCGATTTCCTTAGCCACTGACACGCCGTCCTTGGTGATCAGCGGGGAACCAAATTTCTTGTCCACCACAACATTGCGGCCTTTGGGGCCCAACGTGACCTTGACCGCGCGGGACAATTGCTCAACCCCGCGCAAGATCTTGCGACGCGCTTCGTCGTCGAATAATAATTGCTTAGCCATTTTAAAATCCTCCGTGATTTTTTAGAATTTATTTTACGATCGCAAAAATATCTTCTTCCTTCATGATCAACAATTCTTCGCCGTCCTTGGTCGTGATCTCGGTGCCGCTGTATTTGCCATACAAAACGCGGTCGCCCACCTTGACTTCCGGCTTGCGGACTTCTCCGCTGTCTAAAATTTTGCCTTTGCCCACCGCAACGATTTTGCCTTCCTGGGGTTTTTCCTTGGCCGTATCCGGCAGGACAATGCCGCCCTTGGTGACTTCCTGGGCTTCCAAGGCCTTGACCACAATACGGTCTGCTAACGGTTGAATCGCCATAAACTCCTCCTTAATTAGTTAATTCAGAAATTTTCTGCTTAGCACTAATTATCGCAGAGTGCTAATATACCTAAATCAAAAATTTTGTCAAGAAATTTTTAAGGCGAGACCAACAAAGCCATCCCTTTGAAGACCAAATTCTCATCGATAATGCGGATCTTTGGGGAGACAAATTTTTTCATGAGACGGGTGTGGCCGCCGGTCATGACCACATGAGGGCGAGGCGACCTCGCCCCTACACGCCGGCTCAACAGATCAACCATCCCCTGGCACAAAGCGCCATAACCGTAAAAAAGGCCGCTCAAGATGCTTTCTTCGGTGGTTTTCCCTATAATGTTCCCGGGCGCCTTAAGGACGATTTTAGGCAAAAGCGCGGTCTTTAAGAACAAAGATTCAGCCGATAAACGCAGGCCCGGCACAATGGCCCCTCCCAAATACTCTCCCCTGGCTGAAACCACGTCAAAGGTAATGGCTGTCCCCAGATCAATGACGATCAGCGGCTTACCATATAAACGTAAAGCCGCGTAAGCGCCGACCAAACGGTCCTGGCCTACCTGTTTGGGATTTTTATACCGGTTTTTAATGGGAACGATCACGTCACGTCCCACCACTTCTGGTTCAAAACCCATTGATTTGACTATAGTTCGCTCCACAACTGTCAATATTTTCGGAACAACGCTGCAGAGGATCCCCTTGTTGAGAATATAGCCCTTTTTACGGAAAATCGCCAAGGCCTTGTTTAAACGCAAAACCAAAACCCTTGGGTTCCCGCCTGACGGCGGGGTGTCCATGCGTTGGACTGTCTTGACCTTCCCTTTGTGGACTGCGGCCAAAGCAATGGTCGTATTGCCGATATCAATGGCTAAAAGCATTTTTGTCATACTCCTTGATCTTATCGCGGATCCGGGCGGCTTTCTCAAATTCCAGGTTACGGGCGGCTGATTCCATCTGCCGCTCAAGTTCCTGGACATGCCGGCCCATTTCGTATTCTTCCTCTGTTTGACCGGCAGCGGCCATGACCGTTGCCTCGGCCTCGGCCCATTGTTCAATGCCCTGGTTGATGGCCTTGACCACACTCGTAGGCGTGATGCCATGGCGAACGTTAAAGTCCATCTGGATCTTTCGCCGGCGTTCGCATTCAGCGATCATCCCTGTCATGGCCGCGGAAACAGTGTCGGCATACATCACCACTTCCCCGTTGATGTTGCGCGCGGCGCGGCCCGCGGTCTGGATGAGCGCGGTCTGCGAACGCAAAAACCCCTGCTTGTCCGCGTCAAAGATCGCCACCAAAGACACCTCCGGCAGATCAAGCCCTTCGCGCAAAAGGTTGACACCCACCAGGCAATCAAATTTTTTAAGCCGCAGGTCCTGCAAAATCTTAGTGCGGTCAATGGTCTCTATGTCCGAATGCAGGTATTTCACCGCAAGCCCCGCCTCCTCCAGATACGCGCACAGGTCCTCGGCCATGCGTTTGGTCAATGTCGTCACCAGCACGCGCTCGCCGCGTTTCGCGCGCGTCCGGCATTCGCGGACCAGGTCATCCACCTGGTCTTGTGTCGGCCGCACGACAATGGGCGGGTCCACGATCCCCGTCGGACGGATGACCTGTTCCACCGTCCTTCCCAGCGCTTCCTTGCGCTCATAGGGCCCGGGGGTGGCGGACACGTAAATACGCTGACCTATCATACCCTGCAGTTCGTGAAATTTCAAAGGCCTGTTGTCCAGACACGACGGCAAACGGAACCCGTGGGCCACCAGCATTTCCTTACGGGCACGGTCCCCCTCATACATCCCGCCCAGCTGGGGGACGGTGACGTGGCTTTCATCAATGACCGTTAGAAAATCTTTAGGGAAATAATCGATCAGGCAAAACGGCCTCGAGCCCGCCGGACGGCCGGAAAGGACCCGCGAATAATTCTCAATGCCCTTGCACATTCCCATTTCTTTGAGCATTTCCATGTCGTAACGGGTGCGCGTGTTGAGACGCTGGGCTTCCAGAAGTTTGCCCTGGGCCTTAAGCTCTTCCAGGCGCACTTTGAGCTCCTCTTCAATATCCACCAGCGCTTGTTCCAAGCGCGGCGGGGACACCAGGAAATGTTTGGCCGGATAAACAGCGGCGGCATCCAGCTCGGCAATGACATGGCCGGAAACCGGGTCGATCTGGCGTATCTTTTCGATCTCATCGTCCAAAAATTCAAACCTCAAAGCATCCTGCCGGTAAGCCGGGTAGACCTCCACCACGTCCCCGCGCACGCGCAGATGTCCGCGCGTGAATTCATAGTCGTTGCGTTCGTATTGGATGCCGATCAATTGCTCCAGCGCCTGGTCACGCTCAATGCGCTGGCCTTTGGTGAGACGGACCATGTAGTTCTGGTAGTCCTCCGGTGAACCAAGATTATAAATACAGGAAACGCTGGCCACGATGATCACGTCCCGGCGGGACATGAGCGAAGTCGTGGCCGCCAGACGCAGACGGTCAAGGCGGTCGTTGATGGACGAGTCCTTTTCAATATAGACGTCGGTTTGCGGAATGTAGGCCTCGGGCTGGTAATAATCGTAATAACTGACGAAATACTCGACGGCATTGCGCGGGAAGAACTCTTTGAATTCGCCGTACAGCTGGGCGGCCAGGGTCTTGTTGTGGGAAATGACCAGAACGGGGCGCTGGACTTCGTTGATGACGTTGGCGATCGTGAACGTCTTGCCCGAACCGGTCACGCCCAAAAGCACCTGGGCCTGCCTGTCCTCCTGAAGGCCCTGGACCAGGGCCGCGGCCGCCCTGCGTTGTTCCTCCACCGGCTCAAAAGGACTTTTGAGTTCAAAACGGTTCATGGGGAGGAAATGCTTTCGCTGCGGCGCTCAACGGCGTCCAGGATCCGATCAACCAGTTTATCATTGCGCGTTCCCTTGAATTGTTTGATCCCCAAAGGGGTCAGGCAGGCATAACGTATTTCCACCTGGGCGCCGTCGGCCATGGGGCGGATAAAGGCGTTCAAATGCGTGTAGGAAGAATACAAAAACTTGGAATGCTGTTTAACGGAGGTGAAAAGCAAAACGCCGCCGGTTGTGCTGTTCTGTGCGCTGTCATCGCGCTCATACGTGGACGGACTGGTTTCGCTTTGGACCGCCCAGCCCTCATCCGCCAGGACCTGCCTGACAGCGGTAACAATGGCATCATAATTCCCATACACTTTGCGCACATACGGATGCTGCGGGTCAATATAGTTAGGGATGTTGACCGTGGCGCATCCGGCCATGCATAAAAACAGAATGGATAAAATGATCTTATTCATCATAGGCCTTTCTATCAGAGGTTTGCCGCCCGATCCTGTTAACAGACCTTGCCATGCTTGTAGGGACGGTTTTTGTTCGCTTCACTCTTCTTGATGATCTCGCCTTGAATGTCGACACCCAACCCCTCGCACAGGTCAAAAAGCCGGATGAAGGTGTCGGCCAATTCCTCGCGGAAATTCGCGTCGTCCTGCTTGCGGTGGGCTTCCATGGCCTCGGCCAATTCGGTGACAATGAGCATCAGCGCCTCGCCCACGTTACGTTCCTTGTCCCAAAACCCTTTTTCTTTGGCGATGGCGTGGCACGTTTGGCCCCATTCCTTGAGCGTTAAATGAGCGTCCATGGATTCTCCTGTGTTATGGGTTCTTTTCTAAAAATTCCGCCATGTCCCTGGGTAAGGACGAGGCGACGACCTGTATTTTTCCCGTTGACAATGACGGCCACTCCAGACGTGCGGCGTGAAGCGCCGTGCGCCTGAAACGCAAAACGAAATCCTTACGCAACGCGTACACGTCCTCGCCGACCAGCGGATGACCGACTTTGGAAAAATGGATGCGGATCTGGTTGGTGCGTCCGGTCACCGGCTGCACGTCCACGACGGTAAAGTCCTTGTGATGGTCCACAACGCGATAACGGGTCAGCGCGCTGACGGCCGGCGCGGATGGTTTATAACGGTCCTTGACGGGAACGCGGATATCCCCTTGGGCCGGATGGATACGGCCGTGGACAAAAGCGATGTAATCCTTCTTCACGCGTCTTTCCTTGAACAGGCCCATGAGCTTGTGCTGATTATTTTTGCCCTTGGCGAAAAGGATAACGCCGGACGTGTCGCGGTCAAGCCGGTGCGCGGGATGCAAATGATCTTTGGGGAATTGCCGGTCAGCCAGCGCAGCGAGGGTGCGGCTTTCCCCTTTAGGGGTCGGGATCACCAAAAGCCCGGGCGGCTTGTCAAAAACGACGCAATCTCCATCCTCGAACAGGACGGGGATCGCAGGATCAGTTGTTGGGCGCGTCATCATGAGGACCATCAATATGCTCGTGCAGCAAGTCCGTGAGATAATTGATCTTGCGGATAAGAAGGATCGGAAAAACGATCATCCAGACCTGAAAGGCCAGCGCCAGCAAAAGTTGTAACGGGGTGACCGATAAAGCAATGGCTTGTTCCATGATACGCTCCTAAAATGAGGCCACGAACCGCGCGATGGCCGCGCTGTCGCGGGATTTGATATCGCTAAAAAAGATCGCGGTGTTAAAGCAATCCCCCTGCGGCGCCGATTGCGCGCGCACCACCACCCCCTCGCAATCAATGCATTTGGAAGCGGTCTTTGTGCCCGAACGCAAAGGCAGCAGCAAATGGACCTTCAGCTTCGTCATCGGGGCCAAATACTTGCTGACCTGGCAAAAGGCGCCGGAACAGCTGATGTTCCTGGTCTGGGTGACAATGTCAAAATCGCCGCTTGATATTTTGACCGGAACGGCATGTTCCAGACGCGCGTGCCGCCGGCGTTCAAGTCCTATCGGTTGTGGGGATGACACATTTACTCCTTGGGGGTCTCGGCAGATGTTTCGGGCGGGACTTCAGCAGATGCGTCTTTTCCGCCGGAGGCGGATCCGCCTTTGGCGGAGGCCTGGGCAGCAGCAGCTTCGGATTCAGCGGCGGCAGCTTTGGCTTCGGCAGCAGCAGTTTTGGCCTCGGCCTGGACTTTCTTAAAACAATTGCTGTTGCAATAATACGCGCCGTTACGGTAAAAACGCCTTGCCCTTTTCAGGGGCTTCTTGCACGACGGGCAATTCTTCACTTCTTCAACAACAACGGCTTTCGCTTCTTCGGCCATACTTCTAATGCTCCTTTCAAAATACTATTCGATATTGAACCGATGGGAGGAAACATAATTGCGGAGGACGGGGCCTGTATCCTGGTCGACAACAAACTCGATCCCGACGTCATAACGTTCGCTCTGGGGAACCTCCCGGACCCAGATCACACGGCCTTGCGCGGCCAGAACGCGCTCGGGATCAGAAACATGGATCTGCAGGCGGACAATGGTATTGAGCGGTATGAATTCATGGACGTTTAAACACAAGCCCCCTTCGCTGATGTCGCCGGACAAAGAGCCGGTTAAAGGGGCTTCCCCTATTTGATACCCGACACTTTCCCTGAACGGAAAACGTTGGTGTTGCCTATTGTTCATCATCGTTTTTAGTATAGCATATTCCCTGACGGAAACAACTGAAAATGGGTACAAAAAAACGTCCCGCTTTTAGCGGGACGTTGAGCTGTTCTGATAAAAGCAACAGCTGGCGTGATCACTTATCGATAGGGAACGTCACAATATCCAGGACGCCGCCTACCATGTCCCTGACCATATAACAGCTGCCTTTGAGCAGCCCAGCCGGCAAAGAAAACAGCAAAAACGACCCGTCCTTGGCTTCAGCCATGGCATGCTCTTTGATCTGCAGCGGAGACTTGATCACGGCCACTACACCGTCTTTGAGCTTCTCCACAGGTCTGGGATAAGCGAATGACGGTACGGCAAAAACAACTGTGACAACTGCGGCAATGAAGAATGATAACATGTGTTTCATAGGCCCCTCCTTTTTAAAGAATTCCCTTATGGAATTCCTCTACTTAAAGTATGGCATGCCGCCGCAGCATATGCCACCCTTTGGGGGGTCTTTGAGAAAACGTTTTCCCGATCACCACTCCAACGCGCCGCCGGTCTGGTATTCGGTCACGCGGGTCTCAAAGAAATTCTTCTCTTTCTTGAGGTCAATGACCTCGCTCATCCACGGGAACGGATTGCTGGAATTGTACTGGCGCGGCAGGTGCAATTTTTCCAGGCGCCGGTCGGCAATATACTGCACGTATTCGCGCATCAGCGGGACATTCAATCCCAGGACCCCGCGTGGCAGGCATTCCTGGGCATAATTGACCTCCAATTCCACGGCACGCTTGATCCGCGTGATCAGATAATCCGTGAATTGGGTGGTCCAGCAATACGGATTTTCCTCAATGATGGTGTTGATCAACTGAATGCCGAAATTCATGTGGATGCTCTCATCGCGCAGGATATACTGGATCTGTTCGCAGGCGCCGGGCATGCGGTTCTGGCGGCCGAAAGACAGCATGGTCACAAAGCCGCTGTAAAAAAAGATGCCCTCGGTCACCACGTAAAAAGCCACCAGATTATCGATGAATTTCTGCAGGCCCTCCTTCGTGGTCAGGTCCACATTCTGGTCGATGATCCCGTCGGTACAGCTCATCGAGAACTCGTCTTTTTCATAAATGGCCTTGTTCTCGCGGTACATGTTGAAAATTTCCGCTTCATCCAAAGACAGGGATTCAACGATGTATTGGAACGCGTGAACGTGGATGGCTTCCTCGAACGCCTGGCGCAGCAAATACTGGCGGCATTCGGGGTTGTCCACCATCTTGTAAATGGACAGGACGATATTGTTGCCGACCAGGGTTTCCGCCGTCGAAAAGAAACCCAGATTGCGCTTGATGACATGACGCTCATCCGGGGTAAAAGCGTTGGGACTCTTCCACTGCTCAATGTCCCTTTGCATGGAAACCTCGGTGGGCATCCAGTGATTGGCGCAGCCGTCCAGATAAAAATGCCATGCCCATTTGTATTTGATGGGGACCAACTGGTTGACGTCCACCGTGCGGTTGTTAAGAATGATCCGCTTATTGTCCGCTGAAACACGATCGCGGGTCATGCGGATCCCGCCGGCGCATTCGGGGGTAGGGTTCATTGGCACGCTTCACAATCCTGAACAGGTTCAGCAGTGGCTTTGACCGCGGCGTCCACGACATGCCCCTTATCGTCGCGCGGACGCTGGCCGACCATATCATTGTATTTGGCCGCGTCCAGGGTGCTTTTCTCAATGCGGGTAGCGCCCATGGAACGCAGATAATACGTTGTCTTAAGGCCTTTTTCCCAGGCGAACATGTACATGTCGCTGATCTTCTTGCCGCTGGGTTTGGCCTGGTAGAGGTTCAGGGACTGGCCCATATCGATCCATTTCTGCCGGCGGCTGGCCGCCTCCACCATCCATTCATAATCCACCTCAAAAGCAGTGGCGTATTTGGCCTTCAAAACAGCCGGGATGCGGGGAATTTCCTGGACGCTGCCGTCAAAATATTTGATGTCATCGATCATTTCCTGGTCCCAGACCCCCAGTTTCTTCAGATCCTCGACCAGATACTCATTGATGACCGTAAATTCGCCCGACAGATTGCTTTTAACGAACACATTTTTGTACACGGGCTCTATGGACGCGGTGACACCGACGATATTGCCGATGGTCGCTGTCGGGGCAATGGCCATGACTAAACTATTGCGCATGCCATGGGCCTTGATCGCGTCACGCACCGGCTGCCAATCCATACGCTGGGTGCGATCCACATCCAGATAACCGCCGCGTTCCCGGGCCAGCAATTCCAAGGTGTCCATGGGCAAATACCCGCGGTCCCATTTGGAACCCTTGTAGGTCGAATACGCGCCGCGCTCCCGGGCTAAAACCGTTGAAGCCAGAATAGCATAATAGGAAACAGCCTCCATGCTGGCATCGGCGAATTCAACCCCTTCCGTGGACGCGTAACTCAAATTCTGATGATAAAGCGCGTCCTGGAAACCCATGATCCCAAGCCCCACCGGACGATGATGCTGGTTGGCATTCTGGGCTTCCGACGTCGGATAATAGTTGATGTCAATGACGTTATCCAGCATGCGCACGGCCGTGGTCACTGTTTCCTGGAGTTTCTTAAAATTAATACCCTGGGCCGTGACATGGACACCCAAATTGACAGACCCCAGATTACAAACAGCCGTTTCTTCTTTCGACGTATTTAAAAGGATCTCTGTGCACAAATTGGAACTGTGCACCACACCCACGTGGTCCTGGGGAGAACGTATGTTGGAAGGGTCTTTCCAGGTGATCCACGGATGGCCCGTCTCAAAAAGCATGTTGAGCATCTTGCGCCACAATTGCACGGCCGACACCACCTTAAAACACTTGATCTTGCCCTGGCGGGCCATTTCTTCATATTCTTCGTAGCGTTTTTCGAAGGCCTGACCATACAGATGGTGCAGGTCCGGCGCTTCGGAAGGGGTCAGCAAGGTCCAATCCGCGTTGGCTTTGACCCTTTTCATAAAAAGATCGGGGATCCAGCTGGCGGTGTGCATGTCATGGGTGCGGCGGCGGTCATCGCCGGTATTCTTGCGCAATTCGAGAAACTCCTCGATGTCCAGATGCCACACTTCCAGATACGCGCACATGGCGCCCTGGCGTTTGCCGCCCTGATTGACCGCCAAAGCCGTGTCATTGGCCACTTTCAGAAACGGGATGATCCCCTGGCTTTTGCCGTTGGTGCCCTTGATGCGCGAGCCCATGGCGCGCACGCTGGTCCAGTCATTGCCAAGCCCGCCGCTCCATTTGGACAACAGCGCGTCGTCCTGGATGCATTTGAAAATATGCCCGAGATCATCCTCGATGGTGGTCAAAAAACAGGAAGACAATTGCGGATGGCGGCTTCCGGAATTGAACAGCGTCGGAGTGGAAGACGTGAACCGGAACGTGGACAGGATATTGTAGAATTCCACGGCCCGCGCGTTTTTCTGCTGGCCTTCGTTGACCGCCAAGCCCATGGCCACGCGCATCCAAAATACCTGCGGCAGTTCAATGCGCCTGTCCTGCCAGTGGATGAAATAACGGTCATACAGGGTCTGCAGGCCCATATAACGGAAAATAAAATCCCGCTCAGGGCTAATGTTCTTGCCCAAAAATTTCAGGTCGAATTGCTTTAAGTCCGGTGTCAATAATTCCCACTGCACGGCCTGATGGATGTATTGGGCGAAATATTCCGGATACTCGGCGCGCATGCGCTCAAAAGACGCCTCATACCCCAGGGCCTCGTGATATTCCATCAACAGCAATAAACGGGCCGCCACAAAAGAATAATTTGGCTCTTTTTCGATGAACGCGCGCGCGGCCATGATATTGGCCAGGGCCATTTGCCGCTCGGTCATGCCGTTGTAATAATTCTTGACCGCTTCCCTGAACAAAATGTCGACGGAAACATCCGCCAGCCCTTTGCAGCAGGTCTCAAACTTGAAACGCACCTCGTCCAAGTCGATGGGACGCTCTTCGGCCTTGTCATTTTTAATGACAAGATTTTTGGCCCACTCAACATTTTCTTCCATCTGGACCAGGGCGCCGCGCCGGTTCTTGGCGCGTTCTTCCCTATAGATGATGTAACGCTTGGCCACCTCATGATAACCGGCGGCCATGATCACCTTCTCAACAATGTCCTGGATCTCTTCGATCTGGATCGCTTTGCCATCCGGCCAGCGGGTGCGGACCTCCCCCACGACCTTTTCACTCAATTCATGCGCTTTTTCCACCAGGATCTCATTATAAACGCCTCTATTATGGGCAATGAGCGCCTTGGCGATGGCCAGCGTGACTTTCTCCTGCTTGAAAGACACCACCTTGCCGGAGCGCTTGATGACGGAATACAGTTCGAACAATTGCCGGTGCGCGGCATGATGGCGACGGTAACTGGCATAACGCTCCGCCACTTCTTTAAAACCATTCTCATACAATTGCCGGATGACCTCATCCTGGATCTCTTCCACCGTCAAAAAGGCCTTATGGGACCCGCGTTCACGCAAAACAGCTGTCACGCAGTCCGCCGCCTTTTTGGCATCCGCCATCATCTGTTCGGTCAGTTCTGATTCACGCGGCAAACCCGCCTGTTCCTTGAACGCGTTGGCCACCGCGTGCGCAATGCGCAGAGGAATGAACTCAATGATCTGGCCGTTGCGTTTCTGGACTTTGATGTCGGAGGTGATGGTTTCAGCGGACATGGATCAATCCTCCTGATGAATAAAAAATGAAAAAACACTATATGTATACATCAAATGCTCAAACAACACTACATATAGTATGTATTAAAAATAGCAAAGTCAAACTTTTTTTGAATTTTTGTAACGCTTTTCCACTTCCTGCCAGTTGACCACGTTCCAAAATGCCGCGATGTAATCGGGCCTGCGGTTCTGGTAATTGAGGTAATAGGCATGCTCCCAGACGTCAATGCCAAGGACGGGAACCTTGCCTTCCATGACCGGGCTGTCCTGATTGGCGCTTGAGGATATTTCCAGTTTTCCGTCTTTGGTGACCGACAGCCACGCCCATCCGGAGCCGAAACGGGTCGTTGCCGCCTGGCCGAATTTTTCCTTGAACACGTCAAAAGAACCGAAGGCCAGGTTGATGGCTGCGGCTATGTTACCGATGGGAGCGCCGCCGGCCTTGGGGCCGATGATGGTCCAAAAGAAGGTGTGATTCGCGTGACCGCCGCCGTTGTTGCGCACGGCATTGCGGATATCTTCGGGGACCACGTTCAAATTGGTGATCAATTCCTCGACGCTCTTACTTTCCAGGTCCGACTTGCCTTTGATGGCGTTGTTCACGTTATTGATATAGGCCTGATGATGTTTGGTGTGGTGGATCTCCATGGTGCGGGCATCGATGTACGGCTCTAAAGCATTATAAGGGTAAGTCAAAGCGGGTAATGTGTAAGCCATAAGACACCTCCTGGTTAAATAGGTAGCACCTGCCTTCTTTCGAGAAGGCAGGTGCTACCTTAATTATAAAGAACGAACGGCTTTTAATACCGCTTCATAATCCGGTTCCGTGGCCACTTCTTTGACCAATTGGACATAACAGACCTTGCCGGCAGCATCAATGACAAAAATGGCGCGGGCCAAAAGATTAAGCCCCTTGAGGAGAACGCCGTAGATCTCGCCGAAATTGCCGCGGTAATCCGACAGGGTCCTGACCGCCGTTGCCCCGGCCGCGGCGCACCAGCGTTTTTGCGCGAAAGGCAAGTCCTTGCTGACGGTGACCACGACCACATCGCCGAGTTTGGAAGCCTCCTGGTTAAAACGTTTGGTCTGAAGGTCGCAGACCGGAGTATCCAGCGACGGGACCACTGAAATGATCACTTTCTTTCCCTTGAAAGAGGACAATTTCACTTCGGAAAGGTCATTGGCCACCAGGGTGGCATCCGGGGCCATGTCCCCCACCTTCACCTCGTTGCCCAAAAGGGTCAGAGGATTGCCTTTCATCGTTGTTAAACCTGTGCGTTCAGGCATTGTGTCTCCTTCCATTTATTTTTCTAATTGTGTTTTATAAACCTGGGCCGCTAAAATGCCGCCCAACACCGGCCCCACCCAATAGATCCAGATGTTCTGCAAACCGCCGCCTAAAAGCGCCGGACCCAGATGACGGGCCGGGTTCATGGCCGCTCCGGAGATCGGCCCTCCCATCAAAACGCCCAAAGCCACCGCCAAGCCGATGAACAGGCCGCCGACCTTGGGAGCGCGCGCGTCCACGGCCGTGCCGTAAACAACAAAAACCAAAAAGAACGTCAAAATGATCTCGGTGATCAGGCCCATGCTCGCGGAAACACCATTACCCAAAGCCGGTGTCCCCATATTCACCGTGGCCAATGCTTCGGCCGGGACCGCCATTTTAATAAGGAAGGCCGCGGCAATGGCGCCCAAACATTGAGCAGCCACGTAACCGGCGGCATTGACCGTATCGATCTTTTTGGCTGTCCAAAGACCGATGGTCACCGCGGGATTCAAATGGCCGCCGCTGATCGCCGCGGTCGCGGAGATCATCACCGCGATCGCCAGGCCATGCGCCAGCCCAATGCCTGTCAGGCCCAATGCCCCGGCGGTGATATGGTCAGCGGCAATGGCGCCCACACCGATAAAGATCAGGGTGAATGTGCCGATGAATTCAGCGATCAAGGCTTTATTGTTCATTTTCTTGCTCATAAAATCCTCCTGGTATGATTAGGGAAAGAATTATTACAATCTTTGTCCACTTTGTCAATCGATGTTATAATCGGCTTATGTTCACGTACAAAACCAGGATCCATCTGCATGATACCGACGCGTTCGGCGTCATTTTCTTCGCCAATCAATTCAAGATCGTCCACGACGCCTATGAAATGTTTCTGGAGAAACTTGATTTCGGTTTCCCGGCCATGCTCAAAAGCGGGCGTTATTTCCTGCCCATTGTCCACGCGGAATCAGATTACAAAACTGCTTTGACCGTCGGTGACTCCCTCCATATCACCATCAGGGTCGGACACATCGGCCGGACATCCTTTGCCTTTGAATACGTCATCCGCCGCGGCAACGCCATTGTCGGGACGGCCAAAACCGTCCATGTCACCATCCACCCCAAAACCGGCAAGAAAACACCTTTACCAGCTTCCCTGCGCCGGGCTTTAGAAAAATACTCAAAAACGTCCTAAGCGGACAACCAGGTCTTGCCGCGAAATTTTCATGCCCTGCTCCAGATCCTGCGGCCATGGATAAAAAACATCCGGTATCTTAAAACGCGGCAGTTCTTTTTTAAGGATATCTGTTAAATATTCAGGGTCGATCGTCTGCCCGTAAAATTTAACAAAAGCCACAGGCCGATGGCCGAATTCCTTGTCCTCTTTGGGCACAACCACGGCCTGCTCCACCCCTTCAATGGCCAACAGCGCCCTCTCAATTTCCTCCGGCTGTATATTTTCCCCGCCGGAAATGAACATATTGTCCTTGCGGCCAAGCACCGTTAAACATCCTTGGGCGTCCAAAACTCCCAAATCCCCGGTTTGAAACCATCCATCAGGCGTCAGCGGCAAATGCAAGCGCGGCCCGGCCACGTATCCTTTGAACAAGGTCTCGCCTTTGACTAAGATCTCCCCGTCGGAGGCAATGCGCATTTTCCGGTACGGCAAAACCTTCGCGCACGGAGTTTTTGCATCCGCGGGTTTTCCGGTCGCTACCTGTGAAGACATTTCCGTCAAACCGTAACTAAGGTGAACCGGTAAAGCCAGGGACAAAGAACGCTCGATCAAATTTTTCCCAATGGCGCTGCCGCCAAGCAAAATGCATTTTAAGGACTTTAAAACCGGGTGGTTTTTGGGATCCTCCAGCATCCGATACAATTGCGCAGGGACCAAGGAAACATGTGTGGCCTGGTTGCGTTCAATGGCACAAATTAAATCCTTGTCTGTTGCAATGATCACAGACGCGCCGGCCAAAAAACAACGCACAATAACAGCAATGCCCGCCACATGATACAAAGGCAAAGACAACACCCACCGGTCTGATGCCGTCAACGGGATCATCTCTTGCGACCCCTTGGCGCTGTAAAAATGATTACCCCACGTATGCACCGCGGCTTTAGGTTCACCGCTGGTGCCGGAGGTGGCGATCACCGTGACTTCCTGGTCCAGGGCAAGATCATCACCGGAAACAGCCGGCGCGGGTTGGCGCGCATCAAAACAAACCGCCTTTTGGACATCGCCTCCCTTAAAAAAATGACGGACATTGATCCGAGCGCTATAGGCGTCCGCCATTTTAGAAGGCCAATGGGGATCAACGGGGCAAGCCACGACTTTCATCCGCCATAAAGACAAAAGCAAAACAATGTATTCCGCGCTTGTGGGAGCGCTTAATGCCACACGCTCGCCCGCCTTGATACCCATGCCCTTCAATTGCCGGACGCAGGAAGAAATATGCGCATCCAGTTGAGGCCTTTGAATACGCCGCGTGCCCCAGATGATCATCGCAGTTTTTCCTTACGGATAATACCGCCGGCGTCGGCAAGCGGCTCGACGCCTTTGAGCCAGCGCTCAGTCCCCAGACCAGCGGTTGTTCCGGTCAAACACGCCAGATTGGCCAAGACCTTTAACCCCACGGGTGATTCAAAGGCGGAGCTGATGACCACCTTCTTCCCGTTGCGGCGGGCATTTTCCATCCAATCCAGGCACGGAATGATACCGCCTAAAACGGTCGGTTTTAAAACATAATACTTCACGGCTTGGCTGTCAACAGACAGGGACAATGTTTCATCCAGGGCCACCGGCATCTGCGCGGCCTGATAAAATTCCCCTATTTTTCCCATATCGCTCAACGGTTCTTCAATGAATTCAATTTGCGCGCGGCCGGCCAGATCAACGAACAGCAGGGCTTCTTTTAGACCCCACACGCGGTTGCCGTCCAAACGGATGCTCCCCTGCCTGCCGATGAGGGCCCGTAAGTCCCGCACTTTCTTGACATCCAAAGGAATATTGCGACTCCCCACTTTTAATTTGAAGACCTGATAACCGCGGCCGCTTAAAATCCGCGCGTCGGCGAGAACCTGCTCATGCGAGCCCTGCAATAAAGCCGCGGTGGGCACGTCTTGCAAAATGCCGCCCAAGAATTCCGCCAAAGAAACAGCGCGCGCACCCGCCGCCAGACCAAACAATACGGATTCCACTCCGAAACGCACCGACGGACAAAGCCCGGAAAAAGCAGAATCCCTCAAAGAGGTGATCAATCCGTCTTTATCCAAAACAACCTTAAAGTCCTTCAAATGGGATCGGGCTTCAACCAGATCGTGATGGGCTTTCTTGAGCGTTTCAACACTCACGCCCGGCAAAGGGGCGATCTCCCCGCGGGCTTTCAAACCATTGGATGCAATGATTTCAAGGATATATCCGGTGCGCTGGTTGAGCGTCGTACCGGCAAACATAAAAGGGTTTTGAAAATCAAATGTGTAGGGAACGATCGAGGATCGGACAACGGTCAGCGGCTGCACAACACCCACCCCGCGGAAAACAAAACGCTGTAGACCAAAAGCAAAACGCCGGTGCGGGCGAGGATTTTATTTAATACGGCGCCTTGGCCGGTAAAGACCGTCTGGACAGCGCCGATGGCCATAATGCCGACGAGCGAAGCGGCCGCGATGGCGTCATGGTCCTTGGTGATCAAATTCACGGCAAAAGGGGTCAGCGACGCGGCCATGATGCAAACAAGATACTCCCTGGCGGCAAAGGCCTTTCCAAAACGCACGGCCAGCGTCATCTTGCCTGCTTTTGCGTCACCGTCAATGTCCCTCAAATTGTTGACAGCCAAAATGGCGCAGGATAAGAATCCGGTCCCCAAGCCGGCCACCACAACGGCCATGTTGATCTCCAGGGCCTGAACAAAATATGTTCCCGCAACGGCAACAGGGCCGAAAAATATAAAAACAAACAACTCTCCTAATCCCATGTAGGCCAAAGGCCTGGGCCCGGCCGTATAAAAAATACCGGACAGGACCGAAACAACACCGATGATGGCAATGGCGCTGCCGCCACGAAATACCAGATAAACGCACGCCAGTGCCGCCAAAAGAAAAACAAGGATGGCCGCAGAGATCATCGCGCGCGCAGATACTAAACCGGCCTGTGTGGCGCGCACGGGTCCTAAACGGTCCAAGGTATCCGCGCCTTTCTTAAAATCACAATAATCATTGGTGAAATTGGTGGCGATCTGAATGCACAACGCCCCAAAAAGCGCGGCCAATGCCGATGGGAAATGCCCCACGCCGTCGCCGAAGGCCATGGCTGTGCCGATCATGACCGGGGCTATGGCCGCGGGCAGGGTTTTAGGACGACTGGCTAAGATCCATGGATCCATACCTAGGGACGCTTGGGGAATTTGGAAAAATCGGGTTTGCGTTTCTGCATGAAAGCGTTGCGGCCTTCCTGGCCTTCTTGTGTCATATAAAAAAGCATGGTGGCATTGCCGGCGAGTTCCTGCAGACCGGCCTGCCCGTCGCAGTCGGCATTCAAGGCCGCTTTAAGACAACGGATGGCCATCGGTGAATTGGCAAGAATTTCTTTGCACCAGCCCACGGTTTCCTGTTCCAGACGCGCGTAAGGAACAACGGTATTGACCAGGCCCATGTCCAGGGCCTGTTTGGCATTATACTGGCGGCACAAGAACCATATTTCCCGCGCCTTTTTTTGCCCGACAATACGCGCCATATAACTGGCACCATATCCGCCGTCAAAAGAACCGACCTTGGGACCGGTCTGGCCGAACTTTGCATTGTCCGCGGCAATGGAAAGGTCGCACAATAAATGCAGAATATGCCCGCCGCCCACCGCGTAACCGGCGATCATGGCGATGATGGGTTTGGGGCAGGTGCGCATTTGCCGCTGGAAATCCAGGACATTGAGGCGATTGACCCCTTTGGCATCCTTATACCCGGCATTCCCGCGGATGCTCTGGTCTCCGCCGGAACAGAACGCTTCCTTGCCCTCGCCCGTCAGGATAACGACCCCGGTCTTGTCATCCATGCGCGCGTCATTGAGGGCATGGGACATCTCATCCACGGTCTGGGGGCGGAACGCATTGCGCATCCGGGGACGGTTGATGGTGATCTTGGCAATGCCGTCCATCTTGTGGTATTTGATGTCTTCGTATTGACCCGCATTGATCCAATGGAATTTCTTAGGCATTTATTTGTACCTTGGTATGAGATGAAAATGCGCGTGCATGACCACCTGGCCGGCGGCAGGTCCGCAATTGGCCGTGACATTATACCCATCGGGGCCGTGCTCTTTCTGGACAATGGCCTTGGCCTTGGCCAACAGATCAAAAGCGGCGTTCAATTCCGCGGGTGTTGACTCGAACACCGTCGCGTGATGGCGTTTGAGCACGACCAGCATATGTCCTTTGGTGATCGGCTTGATGTCATACAACGCGTAGGCCAGATCATTTTCCAGGACCTTGGGCAAATTCTTGCAAAACACGCAATCCGTCATGGGGTTTGTTTCAGACCTTCAGGGACCGTTGGAGCTCTTCCACGTCTTTCCTGGCCCTGGTCATGGGGACGTTAAAAATATCACAATAAACACGGGTGGCCAGTTCTTTTTCCCCTTCCATCAAAAGATACCGGACATCATACATGGTGGCCTTGCCTTTGGTGGGAAGTCTGCCGCGCCGGCGCGCGTCATTGATGGACCAAATACGGTAGATGTTCAAAAACACCAAAAAACAGACCAGAATAATAAGGATGGTGTACAACGCGGCCATAAGCACCTCCTGATTCATCCGTTGTCCTTGGCTTCTTTGGCGAAATCTTCAACCACTTTCTTGACTTCCATCTCGGCCTTGTTGATCCTGGCCTTGCAGACCTTGATGAGCTCCACCGCTTCCTTGACCTTCACCGACAACTCGTCCACGTCAATGTCTTCGCTCTCGATCTGGCCTATGATCTCATCCAGGCGCTCAACAGCTTTCGCGTATTTGATGTCCTGGGCCATGTCCTTAACGGACCTTCCTGACCTCGGCGGTAAAAACACCGTTGGCCAGTTCGGTCGTGATCTCCTGTTTCGGTTTTAAAACAGCGGTGGACCTGACGGCCTTGCCGCGGCCATCGCGGGTGATGCTAAAACCCCGCTTGAGCGTGTTCTTCGGGTCAGCCATTTCCGCCAATTTTTGATATGCCTGTATTTTAGCCCGTGAATTTTGAAGGCGCAAATGAATTGTTTTCTTTAGCCCATCGCCGCGGGAAGCCAGCGCCAAACGGGATGCCTTGGCCACCGTGACCGGCACCCGGATCAAGGTCTCGATCCTGCGCGCCATGTGTTCGTGATGCGCTTTAAAGAAATCCTTAGTTCCGGACTGCAAAGCCAGGGCGCGGGACTGAAGGTCGCCCAAAAATTCCCGCACGCGGTTGACCAAAAATTGCGCCACTGCGGTCGGGGTCTTGGCAAAGGTGTGCGCGGCCAGATCAGTCACCGTTGTATTGATCTCATGGCCGATGCCGCTTAAGACCGGCAGGCGCGATGCCGCTATTGCTTCAGCGATCATGGAACTGTCAAAACAGCTCAATTCCGCGATGGAACCGCCCCCGCGGGTGATGACAACCACATCCAAATCTCCAACAGCATTTAAGGTCTTAAGCGCGCTGACAACCGACTTTTCCGCGTTCTTGCCCTGCATCACGGCATTGATGGCAAAAACACGAAAACCATAACCGCTTTTTTTTAGTTCATCCAGAAAATCATGGTAGGCCGCGGAATCGTAAGACGTGATGAGACCCACGTTCAACGGCACGCGGGGCATGGTCAATTTCTTGTTCCGGTCCAGCGTTCCTTTTTGTTTTAACAGCGCGATCAGCCGCTGGCGGTCCTGCGCGATCTTGCCCAGCGTATAGACAGGGTCAATGTTCTCAACGATCAGGCGCACCTGGCCGTGGCCGGGATAAAAATCCACCTTGCACGAAAACTTGACTTCAATGTCATCCTTAAGGACGAAGGCGTTCTCGGCTTTTTGCAGGATAGCGTCAATGGCGGGACGGCGGGTGGCAAAAATGACCAGACCCACGCGCGCAATGATCTCATGGGTGGCGGGGTCTTTTTCGCACAGTTCAAAAAAGACGTGTTTCTTGTCCTTGCCGCGGTCATAGCCCTGGATCTCCCCGCACACCCATATCGGTTGGGGGAATCCGCTGGCCAGCACGTCGCGGATGAAATGATTCAACTCCGATACGGTCAAAAATTCATCACGCATTCTTGGCATGAAAATCAGTTTAACACCATCGGGGGGTTAAAACAAGAAAACCCTCCGTGAAATCATCCACGGAGGGTTTAAAAAACTAGAAAAAATATTTAATACCCGTTAATGGCTTAAGGCCAGCGCGGGTTCTTTATCGGTGAGCCCCAACAGCAAAGGCAAATTACTGATCGGCGTCACCTTGATGATGACCGGCATGAACCCGTCGATCTTCATGTTGCCGATGGGCTGCTGGTTGATGGGTAGCGGAATGCCCTTGCCGTCGCGTTTGATCTGCAAATTCAGCATCGCCGGGTCTAAGTTGATACCACCGTAGGGGTCTTTCTCAACCACAACCGCCCTATCGACATTACTTAACTGCGCGGCGTCGGGCTGAGGTTGGGCAAAGCCATACCCATATGCTCTTAATGCCGCCTCTATCTTTACGACTGTTGCGGCAGGTGACCGTGTCTTTCTTTGAAATTCATCCTTCGTTAGTCTCGTTAAGTCAGCGGTCACATGTATGTCTCCAATACCAACATCTCCCATGGAATAGGCTTCCCTATAACTTATGGTTGCCAGCTTATCAGCAATGTCTCGACTGATACCAATGGCAGTTAAAGATTTTAAAAACACATCGGAATTTTTGGGTAACCTTAAACCCAATCTACCTAAAGCCCTTTCAATTTCTTGCAATTCCTTCTCTTGAAAAGGATATACCTTCCCTGCCCACTCATAATTTATACCAAGCAAAGATTCTCTTGTATAACGCATTAAATCACCAACGGTAAAAATATCCAATTCCATGGCCTCCGGATCGGGGCTAATCAAATTAGCTGCCAATTGCTTAGAAAGTATGGTTGAAAGTTGGAGTTTTGCGTATCGTTCCAATTGTTTTCCTATCGCCCCATCCACCCTAGGCGCTTTGGCCGTCATCGCCGCGTCGGCAACAGCCTTTTCTAAAGCCTCCGGTCTTTTGGACTTCGGTTCATTGTATCCTTCAAATGGGATCGCCTTCGCCAAAACGGCTTGAGTGTTACCCACATTCAAATCCCGACTGGTCCTCTTAACTTCCTCATAAACCGCTTGCGCGATCTGTCCCTGCGCATCCTGCTCCAACGTCCACAATTCTCTCTTAAAAGGTGCGGACAATTCCTTGGTCAGGTCCTTTAACGCGCCCCGGACCTTCTTTTCTTTCCCTTTTGCATCGGTGAATTTCAAACTGCCATCAATATTGTCATACAGCAACCCGATCATGATCTTCTCATCGCTCCATCCAAGTTCTCGCAACTTGGCAAAAACGCGTTCCCAAATATCGCGGAACTTGGCTTCATAATCCGACTTCCTTTTCTCAGATTTCCACAAGCCCTGCTGTTTGATCTTCGCGGCAGTAACTGCGTCCATATCAGCTTCAGCCCACTCAGGGTGGACCAAGCCCTCCAAATATGCCTGCATGGCCTTAAGTAATTCAGGGGCATTTTCAACAGCAATCCCCAATGCCAATTGCTGATACTTCGTGGCCAAATGCGCCTCTCCTGTCCCCACCACCGGCATATTCGGGAACTCTGATTCTTTTAATGTTGAGGTCCCATGCTGCACAAAAACCCCAACCCCGATCTCCGGCGCTGCTGCTTCATGTTGAATATAACTGCCCCAATAGGGTTCCCCTCCCAGGCCATGCTGTGTTCCTGTCTGTAATGCTTCCTTGCTGGGTAAAACTAGGTTCTCTTTTTGGCTTTGCTCAGCGACCTGATGCATCAACGTAAGCGATCCTAAAACCGTAGAAGGAAAATCCTTATGCAGGGGGTTATCTGTATGCCGCTCTTCCACCCCTATCGAGATCGGAAAATCAAGATTGTACTCCGGCTCAAGTTCATGCCGGATAAACCTGATCAAATCCATTGTGACCTGCAATGGTACCGCAAGGGCCTGAATGTATTTTTCCTTCAATGTGGCTATTTTATCCGCACTGACCGGATATTGCCGCAAATAACGGACATCTTCTTGTGTCAACACTCCTTGTTCCAGGCCTTCATGTCCTTTAAAAACTCCTTGCGCTATCAGTTCGGCCTTTTTGGCAAGAATTCTTTCATAATAATCCGCTATCATGTCAGGGCGGCCCACTTCCAGCATGTTCACTAAAGCGCGACGGATGTCCCGTAGGGCTGTTGATTCCTGGGTATGGGTTTCTTTGATGTCACCTGCCGCCATTATTTGACCATTAAATTCAATATCTGTCGCCCTGCGGGTTTGGATAAACTCATTGGTAATTTCCCTCTCCAATGACAGAACTTCTTCCAAAATGACATCATTCCACAATGTCGACGGATCAAGGTCAATGTTATAAATACCCGCCGCCACCGCCTCATGCATCAAGGTCTTGGCTTTTTTAATGGACCCCTCCGGGTCCTTGGCATAATCTTTCGCGGGGATCTGCAAGTGGTCCAACTGGAAAAATAACGGTCCACGATACCCTTCTTTGATCGCGGCCGCGTATCCCATCGCGGTGTATTCGTGATAGAATTGCGCCGTATATCTGCGTTCCGAAGTTGCCAACTCAAGAACAAAAGGCCCGACCTTGTCTTCCATATTCGCCCTTATGATCTGGCGCATTGACACATAGGCAGGACCCGTACGGACGTTATAGGCCGGGGTCGTTAATTTCGTCCAACCATCCGGTTTATTGCGGGCCTTATAAAAAGCATCGATCGAGGCGGCCTTGATACCCAAGGCATTGGCGGATTCCCGTAAAATCCTCTGGGCCGTCAACCGCACATCCTCATTTTCACTCAAAGCAGCTTCCTGCGCCAAATAATCCACTGTTTCGGCGCGTAATTTATGTTCATTCAAAACCTGAATACCCTCGGCTGTTACTTTTATTACTTCCACAATATTAGACAATAATTCCGCAACACTTTGCGCCTCTTGACTGACCACCATTGCTCGGTCGGCCCGTTCGGCGTTCAAATCCCTGGTCACGATGCGGACAACCGGCGCTCTTTTAGGTTTGGTATCAATAATGAGGTTTCTGACCACAGAAGGCTTGGCCCAGTCCACCCCTTCCTGGGCGAAGACGCCATTGGTTGAAATAAAAGAAAAAGCTCCATAGACATTTCCCTGAACATCCCCTTCATGGAACAGCTTATTGCCTTTTAAAATGGCTTCGGCATCCCCGTAAGATTCCCGCGCTTCCATGATATCGGCCGGTTCATCAACGTTTTGCTCGGGATCGGTATGTGGAACGACACGAAAATTGTAACGCTGGCTTTGGTCGTTGACCTCCACGCCAGCTTCATCATTATTCATTTGCCCGCTATAAACGCGCAGACCGCCCACAGTCCCCTTGCTTTTTAACCCGCCGGCAATGGCCAAGACCAAAAACCCTTCCGCGGAACCCGCGACCGTAATAACGGTTTTATGAATACCGTAATCACGGCCGGTGGCGGCTTTATACATCTCGGATGTCATGGCCGCTTTTAACCCGTGAGCAACTGTCCCGTCTTTAATGGTGGTGATCTTAAGGCCGGGGACCTGTTGCTGCAATCCGCGCAAAACATTTAAAAACTTTGTTTCACGCTTTCTGTCCATGACAACGATCTCTTCCTGCAAGTCTGTGAGTTCCTGCCCGCGGACCTTAGCCAGGAATTTAAGATATTCAATGATCAATTCCGGATTTTCCGCGTAAACCTCCGGATCGCTCAGAGAGTGCGGAACGCCGTGAATATCAACGGTCAATTTTCTGAATTTGGATGCGTCATCTCCGAGATTGGTAACGAATTGCCCGACATAGCCATCCGGGGCATTGCCCAAATCAGCCACACCGTCCCCAACGGCAATAATACTGGTTGCACCTGATTCTCCGTCTTCAACGGTGGTCAGCGTCTTTCCATCAGAATTGGTGACAAACATGTTGGTGCCTTCGACCACGTCAATAATGGCATTGACGATCCCATATGCCTTACCCATTTTTTCTGAATGATAATACTTGCCATCCACCGATTTGATCGCTTCAATGATCGCGGAAGCTTCGCCTTCCAGCTCATCGGGAGCGACCACCTCATTGACTTTCAAGCTCTCGGCAACCCCATCGCGTCCAAACCCTTCGCTGACGCGAACCAGCATGATAATGCCCAATTCCTTAGCAACTCTGACAAAGATCTGTTTGGCAATACCATCAGACGCGTCTTTGATAGCTCTGTTAAACCTGCCCAAAGTCTTCTTATCCGTGGACTCCAGTTGGGCGGATATATCAGTTGTTTGAAGCCACCCCAGAATCTCATTGATCTTTGTATGTTTTGCAGACCTGGCGAGCTCTAGAAATAAATCGATAATTTTTGCCTGCTTTTGCTGACCTGTGATCTGTTCCGCGAGGATATCCATCACTTGCTTATAAGCGCCCCGTAACCCCAAATGTGTCAATTCTGAGGCTGTTTCAACAACAACAAGGCCGGGAAACTCATTAATGACTTTATCCAATCTCCTCTTTTCTGCTACCGTCATCGCCACATCAGCCCGCGTCGCATTTTCAACCAGATCGACAGTCACAACCTGCGCATTGCTCCCGGGAAGCGCGGCGCGCTCGTCATTCCCCAACATGGCCAGGCCGGTCTTGACTTCCACATGTGAAGGCGCCACGGCCCCGCCCGAAAAATACTTTCTGGGGATCGTGGTATTGGTCGCGGGATCGCGGTCTTCCTTAATATAGTTGTAGACACCCTTCTTGAAGGCCTCCAGATACTGGCTGTAGATCTTTTCCTTGCTGGCCTTGTCTTGAACATCAATGCCTTTGGTCTTGTTCTGATTGGAATAGACCTGGTTGAGCAGTGTCTCTTTTAAATTCTGCTTGTACCAAATAGCCAGGATCATGGAGTTATAGACCTGACGCAAATTAGAAAAATTCTTTCCTGTATTGACTTCTGTTTCAATGGCCGGGATCAGCACCTCGCGCACCGCCTGTGAGGCGACGCTATTGATGGCTTGAGTGTCCTTCGTTTCCATTCCGGCCGTACCGAATTTCTTGTTGTTCAGATTGTTCTGCAGGGCCAGATAATCCTCTTCCAACATCACTTTCAAATGGCTATTGACCACAAAAGCACTGCCGTTATGTTCATAAACCGTGGCGTTATCGGGAATGATCCAGACCTTATTAAAGGTATTGACGGGGATATTGGTCGTGCCCATCTTTTCCTGGGCCAGCTTGTAGGCCTTTTCCCAGAACGTCTTGCCCAGTTCTTTTTCGGGATACACCAGGGAGGCTGTCAGCTGTTTGAGGATATAGTCCTGGGCCAGCAGGTCACGGCCCATTTCGGTCAACCCAAAACTCTCCGGGATAATGCGGTTTTTCTCATAAGGAGAAAGGTTGACCCACAGTTCTTTATCGGGAACGGTCAGAGAGGCCAGAAAATACTTCACCATCTTTGCCGATTCCGTCTTTAACTGCTCCCCGCTTATCCTGGAGTCGCCGGTATCAACAATGAAATTGAATTCCAAAGGGTTTTGTGGATTGATCTGCACGCCTTTGATCAAGGCAGGCGTAAATGCCTGGCTTGTGGAGAGCATGGTCCCGGGAACGGGTAGATCAAGAAATGTATTAGAGGCGGCAAAACTGACGGAAGGCAGGCCTAAATTGCATGCGAAGCAAACGAGAACAACAAGGGTTTGGATTCTTTTGATCATGGTCTTCTCCGGGGTTAAATCAGAAAACGCTTTCCGTGTAGCAATGTTGAAAAGATAACATGCGTTTTGGGGATTGTCAAGTTTTTGAAATCGACGGAAGGGATTGTGGATTAATGAGTTACAACTCTTCAAAAAAATAATTTTTTAAATCTTAACAAAAAATGACGGGTAGTCGTGGACGGTAGGCGAACCCTACAACCCCTTGAAACAAGCCTACTTATACCACTTTACCGAAAACGTAGTATGGGAGCGCTTATATCCTTAGGGGAGCCAATCGACAGTACCCGACCGTACAATAAGGGCATTTTATCACAACACCGGCAAAAATCCAGCGAAACCACTGATTTA
The DNA here is from genome assembly GCA_030650275.1 of Candidatus Omnitrophota bacterium. Lineage (NCBI taxonomy): Bacteria > Pseudomonadati > Candidatus Omnitrophota > Candidatus Omnitrophota bacterium. The sequence goes on from JAUSEK010000021.1 coordinate 90,957, forward strand.
TAACGACAAAGATCAATCACTGCTTAAACGATTCTCCGGTAAAACCATGCTACGAATAGCCGCCCTCAGTACCCCGGAACAACGCAAGGCGTCTGGTTAATCAAATCAACCAACGCCTGAGCATCAAACGGTTTTTGTAGAAAACCTATCGCCCCTGCCTTTAAAGCAGTATCCCTGAGTCCATCTTTTTTATCAGCAGAAACCATAATGACTGGGCGTTTAGATCCGGATTTAATAAGCCGCTTCATTGTTCCCCACCCGTCCAATCCCTGCATGTGAATGTCCAAAATCAGACAACCGTTCATACTATTCGGAACAGCGACAAAAAATTCCTCTGCTGAAAGGAACGTGCTTACCGTAAATCCATAAGTCATTAACAAGCATTTAAGCGAACGGCATACTGCCTCATCGTCATCCACAATAAAAACTTGTTTTTTGTCTATGGGCATTTACCATCCCCTACTTTGGTTGCATCACGGGAATGGTGAAATAAAAAGTTATGCCGCGATCAGAATTATTTTTCATCTCTATTCGCCCGCCATGCGCCTCAACAATGGAACGGCTGATACACAGCCCCATTCCCAACCCATCCGGCTTGCTGGTAAAGAAAGAAGAAAAAAGCTTGGGTATGTTTTCTTTAGAAATCCCGCACCCGGAGTCAATCACCTCCACAACAATCGTATCGGCATCTTTTCGCGATGTGCGAATCAATACCGAACGGGCACCTCGCCGACTCTTAAGGGCATCAAAACTGTTACTGATAAGATTCATGAGAACCTGTTGCATCTGTATCTGATCGCCGTAAACAAATGGAAGATTACTCTCGAGTTCGACTTTTAAGACATCCTTCCTTAAAGTGGCGTCCGTAATAACAAGATCAACAGTCGCCTTAACAAGGGCGTTGATATCGAGCGGCTTCATTTTAGGCTCATTCTTCTTTAAAATGTCACGCAACTGTTGGACGATCGCTACCGCCCGATGATTATCATGAATGATGTGCCGCAAAATTTCTTGAAGCTCAGGTTCTCTTCCTTTAAACATGCGCTGGACAGCTTGAGCATAAGAGAGAGTGGCCGTTAAAGGTTGGCTGATCTCATGCGCCAATGACGCGGTAAACTCCGCAAGCTTGCCAACCCGGGTGGCGTGCAAAATCTCCTCGCGTTGTTTGGCAATCTTAAGTTCTGCGTTTTTTCGTTCAGTTAAGTCTGTTACTACCATGCATATGCCTTCATCCTCAAGTTTCATAGGACTGCATGACACCGCCACCGGATAGAGCTTTTTGTTATCTTTCTTAAGATGAATTTCATCCCGGGTGGTTTGATCTTTACTTTTGCGCAAAATCGACTTAAGTCTTGAAATATCATCCGTCCCGACAAAATCAAAGATAGATCCGCCAATAATCCTTTCTATTGGAACGCCAAGCGCCTTCGCCAGCGAGTTGTTGCAATACATCACTATCCCGTTAGGCGTGAGAGCACCCGCCCCCTCATTCATGTTTTCAACAAAAACACGATAAGCATGATCCGCCCCTTTTAGAATAAAGATCTTTTCATCATTGGTAACAAGCGCATCCACAGCTCCGCTCTTGATCGCGGCCAATAACTCTTCGGCTTCAGCGAGTCGCGACTTCAAATCCGTATTTTCCTTTAGAAGATTCTTTGGCTCTTTCATCTGTCCTTTAATTCTTATCTTGCAACAGTAGCAATCCCCGGTTTATCAATGAATCGTAAATCCAGACCAACAAGTAATTTATTGGTATCCGACATGTCCCCCACGAATCTGCGCAATGGTAAAGGCAATTCTTTGATAAGCGTTGGTGCCGCTAGTATCTGACCGTTCTTGGCCAGAATAGGATTCTGATAAATATCTTTGATCGTTAGCTGGCACTGGCCCGGCAAGTGTTCATCGCATATCTTCCGTATATTCTTAATCGCTTTTTGAGATCGCGGAGATAATCCTGCCACATAAAGGTGAAGGACATATTTATTGGATTTGGGTGTTTTAGGTACTCTTTTTACTTTGACCATATATCATCCTTTCTTGACTATATCCAGCCCCACCAAAACTCTCTGTTTGTTTGAAAGATCGCCAACAATTTTCTTTATAGGCTCAGGCAATCTTCTCACGAGCGTCGGAATGGCCACTATCTGGTCGCCTTTGGCAAGCTTGGGATTTTTAAGAAGGTCTATCACTTTGATAGAGTATTGCCCTTTCAGATGTTCATTGCAGATCATCTTAAGGTTAGCGAATGCCTCTAATGATTTAGGTGTTGCTCCCGCAACATATAATTTAAGTTCGTAAGGTATCTTTTTCATTGGACATTCTCCTTCACACCGGGAATCTCTTTTATCTCGAGTCCTTTGTTAGTGATTATAAAGTCCATAGTTTTGTGAGTGTGCTTCATGCCTCTGGACTTGATGATAGCTATCCTTCGCATCCTTTCATGGCCAAGCAACTCCATAGAAAGCCGCATCCATGTATCGCAAAGTGATGAGATTCCTACCTCTGTCCCTTCACCCTTACCTCCAATTATGGTGAGGTCTGTTGCCAAAACAGTTACCCCTTCATTCTTCAAAAAGTCGATAAGGCGTGCGATCATCGCCTTTGCCTCATCCATCTCCCCGGAACCTATCATGGTTGTGAGCGGGTCTATAACAACGACCTTGGGCTTAAACTCTTTAACAGCCTTATGCGCCATGACAAGGTGCATCTCAAGCCCGCAAAGAGTCGCCCTGTTGGCGATAATCTTCAAGAGCCCTTTATCTACCCAGTTTTTAAGGTCCATCCCTATACTCTTCATATTTCTGGATAACTGCGCGTCAGACTCTTCAAACGAAAAATATAAAGCACGCTGGCCGTCGCGGCATACGGAATCTACAAACTGTGCGCCAAAACTTGTCTTTCCGCTTCCTGCTGATCCAGATACAAGAATAGCACTGCCCCGGTAGTAACCTTTATTACCAAGCATCTCATCAAGGCTTTTTATACCAGACGACATCCGATGCGAACTCGCGCCGCCTGCTAAAAGTAACGATGTCATAGGGAATACGGAAATACCGTTTTCGCCGATAAGGAACGGGAATTCATTAGTCCCGTGCTTTGAACCTCGGTATTTTATTATCTTAAGTCGTCTGGTCGATATCTGTTCGGTTACTCTGTGATCAAGAAATATGACGCAATCAGCGACATATTCCTCTAGGCCATGCTTTGTAAGAAGCGCCTCACCCTTTTCGCCGGTAATGATAGCCGTGACCCCTTTATCTTTAAGCCAACGAAAGAGCCGTCTTAATTCCGCGCGAAGGATCGACTCATTTGAAAAGCCTGAAAACAGGGCTTCGATCGTATCGAGCACAACTCTTTTCGCGCCTATCGAATCGATCGCGGCAGACAATCTGACAAAGAGCCCCTCGAGATCATATTCGCCTGTTTCCTCAATCTCGCTTCTCTCGATGTAAACGTAGTCGATAGCGAGCTTTTTATTTTTTATAAGCGCCTTCAGATCGAATCCGAGCGAGGCAAAGTTTTCTACCAAGTCCTGCTCTTTCTCCTCAAAAGCCATAAAAACTCCGGGTTCGTTATATTGCAGAGCGCCCCTGCAAAGAAACTCCATGGCCAAAAGCGTCTTGCCACAGCCGGGCCCTCCACATATTAAAGTCGGCCGCCCTTTAGGCAGACCACCGAATGTGATCTCGTCCAGACCCTGAATGCCGCTTGGGCATTTTGGAAGTTCCGGCATTCCTGCGCTCACTACATTTCTTGACTTATCCATACGCCTCACCTTTCCTTAATAACAATAATGCCTTCGCGAGTATTCATAGAAGGCATTATTTGTTTTTCAATTTCTTATTAATATACGAATTTATATCTTCTTTTCGAATCCTGTATCCGCCGCGACG